>NZ_AUTH01000036.1:0-114969 GCF_000497975.1 Pseudoalteromonas sp. TB41
TAGGGGCTGTTGATCTTTGTAGTACATATATCAATCAGCCCACATTGGTAGCCACATCATAGTAAATGCTAAAGCGAGCATTGAATGATAATTTCGTTCAAGCTTTTCATACCGCGTGGCTATCCCTCTATATTGCTTAATACGGCCAAATGCATTCTCAACCAAGTGCCGATATTTATACATGCACCAGTCAATATCTTCATTGCCTACTAAACTGTTGCCCTTACGTGGAATAACGGGTGTAGCGTTATTATCACGAACAAACGCTCTCAGTTTTTCACTGTCGTAGCCTTTATCTGCGACAACCATATTACTTGTTGGGCAATTAGCTACGAGTGACTCTGCATGGACGATATCATGCGTATTTCCACAGGATAATTCATAATAAACAGGCAACCCTCCGCTATCGACTGCAAGATGAATTTTCGTAGAATTTCCACCTCGGCTCTTTCCAATTGATTCATTGTCAGCAGTTCTTGCACCGCAACTATGTTGATGAGCCCTGACAATACTGCCATCAATGAAGACCCAATCCATGTCCGCATCACGAGATAATGCGCGAAACAGTTCATTCAAAATCCCTTTTTTGGACCATAAATTAAACCGTCTGTAGATAGCACTCCAACGGCCAAAATCAGAAGGTAAATCTCGCCATGGAATACCTGTGCGCATCTTATACAGTATGCCTTCGAGCGTTTTTCTATGGTCGGGCTTATTATAAATTCGACCACTTAAGTACATTACTTTTGATAAGACATTCCATGTCCCGTCTGTTAGCATTAATCTTGGCATGTAGGTTCGGTGTAAAGTTTTCTGGCGAATTCAATTATACCTTATCTTCATGCTGTTTGTTTTTCATACCACAAAGATCAACACGCCCTAATAAAACCAGTAAAGTTTGTGGTGGTTAAATACAGAAATGCATTACTGATAAGTTGTTTAGCGTATTTAGAGTTACTCTGAAGTTATATGTGGTTAATTTATTCTTGAACTAAATGCTACTCTAACCTCAGAAGTAAGATTGTTCTTATTCAGGCACAAAAAAATGTACCTTTTTAAGACAAAAACATCAGCTTTCACATTATCAATATCATATATGTATTCTCTGTAGGTTTTAACTCGAAGGGAATCTGATGCTTCAAAGTAAGCATATGAAATAAACAATAAGCTATGTACATAAATATTTATAAATGAAGTGATAAAATTACTTAGATGATATAATTTTGAGTCTATTTGAAAAATATTGGTTGTTCCAAATAATGAATTGCTAACATCAAGGGTAGATAAGTGCTGTTTTGGGTTTTTATAACTTAGGATTTTTTTTATGCACTTTACAGTAAGCAGATTCAAGGTGTTCCGAAAGTTATCAATTGAATTCTTGGGTTGATCGGCTAAATATGATTTAACTAACTCAAATGAATCCCCTGAAAAAAGATTATTTAGGTGAATATCAAAAAGCGCTCTGTATCGCCTATTAATATTGGTTGGCAACGAATTAAAAAATTGACCTACATACTCATCTTTTTTAATCTTTTTTGAACTTAATAAGTTAAAGACTAATGCAGTTGATATATGTTCTATTGGACTATTATTATTCGGTATCGATAAGGTATATGCAGATGGCCTCTTTGTAATAAGTCGATTTTTTTCACAAGTAAATGGCTCATTTTCCTTGAAGGTACATCCAGTTGCTAATTGTTGAATTTTTTTTGATTCGACAAGTTTTATAATTGCTGTTTTTACTTCTACATTTTTTAACTTGCATGCTTTAGCAATAACTGACACTGAAAAGTTTTCAACATATCCAAACTCATCTTGGTTTAATACAAAGAAACACCATACCAACTTTATAGGTACTCTTAGTTCTAGTCCCTCTACCTTTGCCAGCATTTCAGTAAATTTTAATCGATCAATCTTGTCATGGCTGTTGTAGATAAAAGTATATGAAAGTGTTGGTCGTCCAGGCTTAAAGTGTTCAGCTTCGAGTTTTGAAATTGCATTAATTTCTTGCAGTTCTTCTATTACTTTTTTGAATTTATTGTGTGGGCATCCTAATTCTATCAGCTCAGATTTAGATAGTTCGTCTCCAATAGTTTTCTTCGCAATTAAACGAATTAAAACCCATTTTGAATATGCTGATAGACCTGTGGTTAAGTTGAAAAACTCACTCATTAGATTGTTTCCATGCTGTGTCTTGTTACTCTATAGTAGAGTAACTACACTTTAATTAACACAATAACAGGGTGTTATTTTGTAATTTTAAAAAAGATGCGATATTCAATCTCAATTAGACTCCCATATAGATTTTTGTTTATTTTAAAAATCTAATTAAGACTCTAACTGAGTGGGTAGTTGAGGGTTTCATTTAGATGTTGATTAGTATCTAAAAGATATCTGGTGAGGTAGATTCTGACCGCAAAGCGGTTGCTTACAAATTGGTATTGGATTATTGTTTTCGATAACATCCGCAAACGGTAAAACACAAGGAAGAACTAATGACAGATCGGATTGCTAGCAAGAAAATTTTGACGTGGATCAATGAAGATAATGAAGATTTGCGTAACTGGCTAGCATGCCGCTATGACAGTTACAGTAGTTATTTTAAATCTCCAGATGCCACATTAGATAGCTTTATTAGAGATGAAATAAAACGTATAAGTGATAATGAAGATAGTCAAAAAGTTAGTCTTGATAAGCTCTATAAAGCATGGAAAAGCTATGAAAGGGGCTTAAAGAATATCTCTAATAAAGTCTGTAAACTTCAGCTCGAGGT
Organism: Pseudoalteromonas sp. TB41; assembly: GCF_000497975.1. Classification (NCBI taxonomy): domain Bacteria; kingdom Pseudomonadati; phylum Pseudomonadota; class Gammaproteobacteria; order Alteromonadales; family Pseudoalteromonadaceae; genus Pseudoalteromonas; species Pseudoalteromonas sp. TB41. Next base: position 2,774 of record NZ_AUTH01000036.1, read on the forward strand.
GTCTAAATCAGCGCGTGATAAACTAAAGACGTTAAGTGCAGCGGATGAAATATCTCAATCTAAATATATTGAAAAGCTAATTAATTACGCTAGAAAAAACCCTAAGCTGATTTCTGAAGATACAAAAGTACAAGAACCTTACAAACACAAACAGAGAACTTTTGATGATAGCCTTGACTTAAAAGCTATAAGAGAAAACTTATCAACTATTGATGGTAAGATTACTAGATTATTAGATGCTTGGGAGGAGTAGGGCAAGCTGAGCTTTCTTTAGGTCGCCTTGGTTATTTTTAAAAATAAATAACTTTTAGTATGCCTATTGGTATTCCTTGTGTTTACTTTTACCGGTATTTATATTGCTAATCAGTGTGTTATTATGTTTTTAAGAATCCCTCTCTCCCATTATTCTATATTAGGACGCCTTATGGCGTCCTTTTTTGTGCCTGTAATAACACTAAACGTGTTGGCGTTTGTTTTTACGTTGGTGCTTTAATGTATACATTCGTTGGTCGGCTAAGGTTAAGCAGGCTTTGTAGTCATTACATTCCTCACTACTTGCTATGCCATAGCTCAGGCCTGATAGGGGCCAGTTTTTCTGTACTTGTTGATGAATATAATTTAACGATTCGTTGATGCTCAGGGTGAGTTGGCCGAGCTGTTGTGCTGATTTAACGTTACACACACAAATAAACTCATCACCGCCAGTTCTGCATACCTCACCTTTATCGGCTAACGCGCTTTTAATTAACCGTGTAACTTCAATGAGTAGTTTGTCACCGTGAGCATGACCTAGGTGATCGTTAACGCTTTTAATATTGTCGCAATCTATAAACACTATGAGGTAAAAATTATCTAAGTTATCGAGCACTTGTTGTAATTGCAGCCGGTTTCCTACTTTGGTGAGTGGATCTATGCGTGATAACTCTAGCGCTTTTATATAATTGTTTTGCTTTATTTTTAGCCATTCAGATAAAGAAAGCAAAATACAGATACAATCAATGGCCAGAGCAATAAGCACCCATAATTCAGGTGAACTTATTTCTATTAAATTTAGGTGCGATAAAATAAAAATAACCAAGGATAAGCTATAAACAAGGTTGCCAGTTAAAAAGTATTTCGCTCTAAAGTCCTTCATCCCCAGCATTGTAAAGCCAAGCTTTAAGCTTAAATACACCCAAATTGCAGCGAGGAAGTGAGCTAAATAGAACACCCAATGGAAGGATAAAAATAGGTTTAAAAAACCACAGGCAAGTGCCGTTATGGAAAAGTACTTTAAAAATCGGCTAATACCAGAACGGGTATGTTGGTCAAAGTTAAATAAGTAATAGGCAAATGAGCTGGCAGAGGCAATAGCAAAGGCAAAAATATACATGCCAAAGTAATGGGTGTTAATCGCATGGTAATTAAAAAGTAGCGCAGCTATCCCCGCTGCGAATGCCCAACCAATGCCATGTAACCCTATGTAACCTGCACAAAATAATGCCACGCGATGTCGTGTTTTAAAAAACATGATCAAGGCCATGCAAGCCAAGGTCAGCATTATCGTTATAGACACTAAGCTTAATGAATTGATATAAAACTGAAGTTTAACAAACCTAGATTGAGGAATAACGTTAATGCTGACAGGTTTGGCAAAGTGCTTAGCATTAACATAAAGCCATAAAACACCGTGTGAATTAGCTTCTAGTTGTAATTCAAAAGCTCGGCTGTGCATTACAATGGCTGATGGGATGGCACTATCTTGTGAAAAGTCAGCGACTTTTCTGATCCCACTAGCATCTTGATAAAAAGCAACGCCACTATCTAAGTAATTAACTTGGGGTATTATATACCAGCGTCCAGCGCTCGTTGTGGTTAAACTAATTTTTGCTATTGCACTGCCATTCGCACTGTACAGCGAAGTGATGGGAGTATTAACATTGTCATAGGCATTAACGAGTTGCTCACCTTGGGTTGGTTTAGCTAAATCTACTTGATGCCAAATAGCTGATTTTAATTGTAAGCTGTCATTTTCGTTTAGTGTTACAGCAGATGCACTAAAACCAATGGTTTGTAGTAGCAAACAACATATTAAATTGAAAGTGTACCGCATGTAATACCTAAGTTAGTGATCCTTAAAAATTATACTGCATTTTTAGCAGAATAATTATCGTTATGACTGTTTCAGCGTATTTTTACTTAAAATGTGGCTGTTAACTTTATATCGCTCCAAGAAGATAAATAAGTGAGTGGCAAATTATTACGCTACAGTACGTTGTTATCGACGCACGTCTTTTGGTGCGCCACCTTTTGGCCAGTCATCCGCTTTATTGGCAAAAATAGGGCGTTCTAAATGTGAAAAGTAATAAGCAATATCAATAGCTTGTTGCTCGGTTAACATGCCTTCTTGGCCCAATGGCATATTTCCTTTAATAAATGCCGCTGCGGTGTAAGTGCGTGCCATACCTGCACCATCATTAAACGACTGACTGCCGGCAATGGCTGGGAACATGTAAGTATTATTAGGATATAAGCCTTGACCGTCTAGTTGGTGACAACTTGCACAGTGCTGAACGTAAAGAGTTTTTCCGTTATCGGCGTTTGGTACTAGCTCTTTATTAATAGTGACAAAACCTGTGTTGTCTTGCAGATCGTTTTTGTTTTTTATATTTTGTGATAAAAAGTTCATGTAGCTGACAATAGCCTGCATTGGCACTGAATTAGTAGGCAGTGGCTGACCGTTCATTGAGCGTTGAAAACAGCCATTAATTCTGTCTTCAATGGTGTTTATTTTTGCATTACGTGAACGATACTTTGGATATACCACATTCATGCCCACATAAGGCGCGGCTTTAGCTACACGCCCTTCATTAAGATGGCAAGTGCTACAATTGAGCTTATTATTTACGTTATTGGGAAGTTGTTTATAGGTATCAATAATTAATAAGCGCCCATAACGAATTAAATCCGACTCAGGGCTGGCATCGAGCTCATTAATAGCGGGCGTTACTAGGGTTTTAGGGTGATTTGCTGATAAGTTTATAATTGTGGGCGCATTACTTAACGCTTTTTGCACAAGTGATTGTGTTTGCGCTTCTTGTGAGTATACGGGCAAAGTAAACAACGTCGCGAATAAAACACTTAAATGAACTTTAAACATAATTAAAACCTAAATAAAAAAGAGTATTTAAACGACAGTGCTCACTATTGCTGTAATGTGGCTAAGTGTTTTTAATACCGGTGAAATTGGTAAGATGAATCGGTAAACCGTGACCCACTATCATTAAAATATAGTTAACGATTACTTAAAGGGTTAATAATTTAGTTAGTTTGATTATTGAACAGCAGTGCTTAGGTGGAGGTGTCATTAGTTTGTGATTAATTTATATAAGTTTGGTATGCATAGCCAAATGATTATGAACCATAACGCTATGCAAAGTGAGGTGTTTTTTGACTATTTTACTTACAGTTATAGTCCATAATTTTGTGTGATAAAGCGCTAAGTATGTCCACTACTTTAAAACTTGCTTGCTCCATAAGAGATACTTTTTCTACAGCAGTATTGATATCGCCTAATTGGAATGCTTCTAAAGCAGCAAAGCCATTCTTATGGACATCTTCATGTGGTTGCTCTAATGCTTTAAAGTCGTTAATGCTTGAATATTTTAATGCACCTTCACCTTGGTAATACCATTGTCCTAATCGGCACATGGTATGATCAGAAAAGTCTTCTGCAGTCTTATTTGATTGGCCTAAAATGACTTTATAAATATCGTATTTCCATACAATGTGATCCATTTTTACTGTTTGAATAAATGCATCGGCACTTGAATTAACAATAACGCTATACATATTTTGTGATAGTTCAACCACCTTTTTAGCGGTAGCATCAATTTCTGATGAGCTATTTGCAATGCCATCACTTTCTTCGCTAACGTTAGTAATGTTATTTACAACGCTTTGCATTTGCTCATTGACCTTAGCTATTAAATTAGAGATCTCGTTAGATGCATCAGAAGAGCGCTGAGCGAGCGTCCTTACTTCATCTGCCACAACAGCAAAGCCTCGTCCTTGCTCTCCGGCTCTAGCGGCCTCGATGGCCGCATTAAGTGCAAGTAAATTTGTTTGATCAGAAATCCCTTTAATTATGTTTACAAAATCATTAATTCCGATTGTTACTGACTGCAATTCTTTAACGGATTTAGTGGCTGATTTTGTATCTCTTGAGATATTATGTGTTGACGATGAAGTCGTTGCTAACATATCTAAAATTGTATCAAGTAATTCTTGGGATGACTTAAATGACGTAATATCATTAATTAGTTTATGTGAAGTTGAGGCTAAGCTTTCTCTGATGTCACTAATTAAATCAGATGACTGTAATGATAATGTGTTTAATTCACGCTGTTTTACAAAGGCTGTATCATTTGCTATTTCATTGTCGTTTTGTTGTGATTGCTCGCTGTTTGCTGCTAACAATTGCGCTTCAAGCTTTTCATTGGTTTTTTTTAATTGAATTAACTCGTTATTTAACTCATTAATTTTGTTTTTATATTTTGAATTGAACAGCATGTAGACCCCAATTTAAACACAGAAAATAAACGTATATTTTTTATTAAATTTACCTGAACATTGATTACTTTATTCGATTTTTTACAGGGGTGGAATTGACGTCCACCCAGGTCGATTTTTATAAAAGTAAGTTACAACACTATAATAGATGCTTTATAACCTTTTGGTAAATAAACTTTTCTTTTAATGCTTATAATAAGCTTGTTTAAGGTGAACACTGCTTTAGAAGTTAGTACTTCCTAATTGATTTACTCAACTGGGCTTGAAACTCATCAGGGAATAAAATTGTGCCGTCGTCTTCTTCGGTAGGGAACACGGCCACCAGTAAGTCGTCTTCTTCAAGGCCAGGTGTCCAGCGGCTAAACCAATCGTTTGTTGGAATTGCTTTAGGTGTACAGCCTTGCCATTCGCCGGTTGCCCAGGCTTGTGCGAACTCTCGTGTTGGCCATACCGGCACGCAATCGTCGTCCTCGTTAGTGAGCATTACGCAGCCGTCGTCATCGTTTAAAATCCACACTTGTTTAAATTGCTGCACGGTTTCGTACATGTATGCGAGTCGTTTTTTTGCGCCAAGGCCTAAAATTACGTCGTCTTGCTTTGATAAATTATCGGTGGTCATTTTTGGCTCTCTCTCACTGTGGAGTATACAAAGAGCAGCGAGCTGCTGCGCTTTAAAATTTAGTTTAGCTGATGGCTGCTAGTAGCTCATTGGCTAGTTGGTTTAGTGCGTCGGGGTCTTGGTTTGTTAATGCGTAGGTGCGTAATCCATATATACCCATAACACAAAATCGTGCCAGCTCTATGGCACTTCGGCCATTGGTAATTTCTTTATTATCAATTGCTTTTTGTAACTGCTGCGCAAAAGCATGCTCATATGCAGTTAAATTAGTACGCAATACGTGGCAAATTTGTGGATCGTTACCCTCTACCTCGCTAATGCTTTTTGTGAGCAGGCACACTTTGGTTGCTTCACCGTCAACGCATTCTTGCACAATGATATTAAGGTATTGTTTCAGCGTATCTAAAATACAACTGCTGTGCTCAAACAGCGCCGTAAACTGTGTATTGCGATCGGTTTGGTATTGCTCAGTAGCGGCTAAAAAAATGCCTTTTTTACTTCCAAATGCCGCGTATAACGAGCCCGGATGTAAATGGGTTGCTTGAGTAAGTTTTTGCATACTGGTTTTTGCATAACCGTGAAGCATAAACATCGCCATTGCTTGGCGCAGTACAAACTCTGTATCAAATTCTGCAGTTCTCATAATGACTCTTCTTGTTGGCAGAGTAGGTAAAACGAACTCTCAACAATAATCCTACCTTAAGCAGCGTTTAGGTAAAGCAGTTTACGCAATCTTGAACAAAGTTTCAAAATTATACTTGAATATTCATTCAAGTGACCTTATCTTGAATGTACATTCAATAAAGGATAAACATTATGTCGACAGACTTACTTTCACCTTTTAAATTAAATAACAGCATTGAACTGCAAAACCGCGTACTAATGGCACCACTAACTCGTTGTATGGCAGATGACAATTTAGTGCCTACACAAGCGATGGTTGATTACTACGCTCGCCGTGCTAATGTAGGATTAATTATTAGTGAAGCAATTATTATTCGTGCCGATGCACAAGGTTACCCAAATACACCGGGTATCTTCACTAGTGAACAAGTTCAAGGTTGGAAAAAAGTCACTGACGCCGTGCATGCCAATGGCGGTAAAATGTTCGCGCAATTATGGCATGTTGGCCGTGTTGCTCACCCTCACTTTTTTGGTGGTGATGTACTCGCACCATCGGCGATAGGGGTTGAAGGTTCAGTACCGCGTATGCGCGAGCTAACTTATATTACGCCAAAAGCTGCCACTAAAGATGATATTAAAGGCTTAGTGGCTGACTACGCTAAAGCGGCAGAAAACGCGATGAAAGCAGGTTTTGACGGCGTGGAAATTCATGGTGCTAATGGCTATTTAATTGACCAATTTTTACATTATGCTGCCAATGAGCGTGATGACGAGTACGGGCAAACACCAGAAAATATGTCGCGTTTTGCACTCGAAGTAACCGATGCAGTTATTGATGTTGTAGGCAATGAGCGTACCGCAATACGTTTAACACCCGGTGCTTATTTTAACATGAGCGAAGATAACCGTGATAAAGCGGTGTTTGACTACTTATTGCCTGAGCTTGAAAACCGCAAATTAGCCTATTTACATGGCGGTATTTTTGACGACAGTATGCGTTTTGATTCATTGCAAGGTAAATCAATTTCTGAGTTTTTACGTGCCGGTTATGCAAGTACTTTAGTCGGTGTAGGTAGTTATAGTTTTGAAACTGCCAAACAAGCGATCAACGATAATAAATTTGATTTAATTGCCATTGGTCGCCCACTTATTGCTAACCCAGATTACATTAGCAAAATTAAAAATGGTGAAGAAGTGACACCTTATAGTGATGAGATGCTTGCTGAGCTTAAGTAATCGCTTTTTACTAAATTAAATATAAGGCACCTAATTGCAAAGTTAGGTGTCTTTTTTTATACATTTGTTTGCCATAATTAACTCATATTTCTTTAACCTGTTTGTCAATAAAATTGCCCCTCGTTGTCATACTTAAAAAATAGACTGTGCCCGCTTTCATAATTACCTTTTATAATTAGAATCAAATGGGACAACAATGTACGCTTTAAAAAATAAATCGATTTTGAGCATGGCTGTGGCCATGGCGGTATCAACTTCAGCTTATGCTAACGATAACGTGATAGAAGAAGTAACTGTTACTGCAAAACCAACCAGTTATGCAAACAACGTTATTGAACCTGCGATGCTAGAACAACAAAGCTCGGTATCGAGTGTGTTATCGGTAATTGATAACTTGCCAGGGATTAGCATAAACGAAGGCGACGCATTTGGCGGCGATGATTGGTCAACAACCATTACCATGCGTGGTTTTAGTATTGACTCTAACCAACAGCAATTAGGTATGACGATAGACGGCATTCCTAATGGTGGCTCTAATTATGGTGGCGGGGCTAAAGCGAATCGTTATCTCGATAGCGAAAACTTGGTGACAGTGGAAGTTGGCCAAGGTACCTCAGATATTAAATCTGCCTCATTAGAGGCATTAGGCGGTACTTTTAATTTTGTAAGTAAAGCACCGAGTTTAGATAAAAGCACCACCTTTGCTTATACCTCAGGCAGTCACGATGCTTCGCGTTATTATGTTAAGCACGAAACTGGCACCATTTTCGATAATACCCAAGCGTACGTGAGTTACTCACAAACCGATACCAGCCGCTGGATTGGCTCAGGCAGCAATGGCGGAAAAGATAACCAACACGCTGAAGCGAAATTTGTTACCACCCTTGATGAGCTAACTATTACAGGGCGCTTATCGTATGACGATGTAAGCGAGAGCAACTACAATAGCGTGAGCCTAGAGCAATTTGAACAAACCCCTGATTGGGATCAGCTAACATGGAACTGGACAGGCGTTCCGCACTTTGACCAAATGTTTGCAGAAGGTTGGGGCACCTTGCGTGAAAATACTCTAGGCTATTTAAAATTTGAATACGCGATTTCTCCAACATCATTATTAACCGTTAGCCCGTATTATCATAAAAATTCTGGTCGTGGCGATTGGATCCCACCTTATTTAACGTCCCCTGTAGATGAAAATGGCAACCCAACCACCGAGGGGGGCACAAACGCAGGCTCTTATGGCTTTACAGATAGCAACGGTAATCCACTTGCGCCGAACGCAGGTTGTATCGCAAGTTTAAACTGGCCGTGGGAGTCGGGCCCTGAGCTTAATCCTGCGTGTTACGACGCTGATGCAACGCCTGTTATGTCTTATCGTCATACTCATTACAATAAAGATCGTTTAGGGGTAATTGCTAATTATCAAGCTAGCTTTGGCATGCACGATATAGAAGCGGGTTTTTGGTATGAGCAAAGTGACCGTGATGAGTCACGAGATTGGCATAAAGTAATCGATGCCCGTATTTATCATCATTTTGATAGCACCCCTTATTGGACGCAATATAAAAACACCTTTGAGACTGATACGCTTAAATGGTATGCACAAGACTCAATGGCATTTGGCGACCTTACCTTAAACCTAGGGGTAAAAAAATACTTAGTGGATATAGAAAAGTATGACCACTATAAAAACGCCACAACAGCTAAAGTAAACAGTGATTCAGACATTCTATTTAGTGGTGGTATTTTGTATCAGCTAAATAGTAATACTGAGTTATTTACCAGCTATAGCGAAAACTTTGCCGCCATTAAAGACGGTGTGCTTGAACGCGATAGCTCTGACTTATCAGCAATTAAGCCAGAAACCGCTGAAAATATTGACCTGGGTGTGCGCTATCAAAATAATGCACTTAAATTAACAGCAACGGCCTATTCAATTGAGTTTGATAACCGCATCACCTTTATAGCACCAGGCAGCGACACGGGCGGTATAGACTACACCATAGGCACAAACGGCTCGTACCTCAATGTGGGCGGTATTGAGTCCAAAGGTCTAGAGCTGTCAGCAAGTTATATGCTTAATAATGAGTGGAATGTATATAGCTCATACACCAATAATAGCTCTGAATACAAAGGCGATGCGCCAGGCTTTGAAGCTGGAGGCAAAGTAATTGACTCAGTGGATGATTTATTTGTGCTATCAACCGATTACTACAGTGGCGATTTCCGCTTTGGTTTATCGGCTAAATACACCGGTGAGCGTGGCGATGTAGATAGCTACACCGTGCTTGATTTAAACGCAGGTTATGCAGCCGAAGTTAACGCAGGCCCGTTTAAAGCCGTTGATATTGCCTTTGTGGTTTATAACATTACCGATAAAAGTTACTTGGCAGGTGGTACGGGCAATGGGAGTACTTACTTTATCGGCTCGCCACGCACAGCAGCGGTTACATTAACGGCTACTTTTTAAACCTAAAGTAACCTTATATAAGCCCATCATCGATGGGCTTTTTACACTATAAAGTTGATGAGAACACCATGAAAAGCATGATAAAAATAACCGGATTAAGTTTAATTTTATTGTTTAATAATGTGGCATTGGCTGCTCAACAAAATGTAGTGTTAGTCACCCTTGACGGCGTGCGCTGGCAGGAAGTATTTAATGGTGCCGATAAAAACCTGCTCAATAATAAAGAATTTGTTAAGCAACCAGCACAGTTAAGCAATGAATTTTGGGATGAAAGGGTGCAACAGCGCCAGCAATTATTAATGCCGTTTTTAACACAAACGATTGCCACTCAAGGCGTAATTATGGGCGACAGAGCAAACGGCTCAGCGATGTCAGTGAGTAATCCATGGTATTTTTCATACCCTGGTTATAACGAAATTCTTACCGGCGAAGTGGATGAAAACATTAACAGTAACGATAAAGTATTTAATCCAAATAAAACCATTTTAGAGCGATTAGATGCGCAGCCTGAATTTAAAAACAGCACGGCTTTATTTGGTAGCTGGGATGTGTTTCCTTACATTGTAAATACTAAGCGTAGTCATGTGTATGTAAATGCAGGGTTTATGCCTATTGCCGATGATTTATTTGCCGACGCGCCCCTGTTAAACGCATTACAAACAGAAATCCCCAGCCCATGGCACAATGTGCGGCTTGATAGTTTTACCTATCGATTTGCTAAAGCCTATATGCTGGCTAAAAAGCCAAGATTATTGGTGATTAGCTTAGGAGAAACTGACGACTTTGCTCACGATGGCCATTACGATGCTTACTTAAAGTCGGCCAAACAAAGCGATGCATTTTTAAAAGATTTATGGCAAACCATTCAAAGCACGGCAGGTTATAAAAATAATACTACGTTAATTGTTACTACCGATCACGGCCGTGGCAGCTACGCAAACGATTGGCAACATCACAGCTCTAAACGGGCATTAGCAAAGTCGGAGCAGGGTAAAAAGGCATTTCCTGAGGGAATTATTGGCTCAGAGCATATTTGGCTTGCTGCCATTGGCCCTACAATTAAAGGTAATGGCTTAATAAAAACCGATAATGAGCTTAAACAAGCGCAAATTGCCGCCACCGTTTTAAAAGCACTTGGGCAAAACCCAAACACGATTAACCCTAATATGGCACCGGCTATTAATGAGATTTTAAAATGAAACAGTTACTAAAAACCTTTAATCATTCAGCGCTGTTACTTGCTTTTGTTATTAGTGGTGGCGCAATGGCTGCGCCGTCTAAAATATTGTTTGGCTCGTGTGGGCATCAAGATAAAGACATCCCCATCTTTAATGCGATTAACAAAGAGCAGGGTGATTTATTTATATTTTTAGGCGATAACATTTATGGCGATACTAACGACATGGCCGTGCTTAAAAATAAATACCAACGATTAGGGGCAAAGCCTGGCTTTAAAACCTTAAAAGCAAATACACCATTAATAGCCATGTGGGACGATCACGACTATGGTCAAAACGATGCGGGTAAAGAGTATCCGCATAAAGAAACATCACGGCAAATTATGCTCGATTTTTGGGATGAACCGGCAAACTCAGCGCGCCGCACTCGTGCTGATGGTATTTATACCTCGTACATGTATGGCGAAGGCGAGCAAACCGTGCAAGTGATCATGCCTGACTTACGTTTTAATCGCGATAAGCTTAATTCAGTGAGCGAACTTGAGTATTACACCAAGCGTAAAGCAAATAACCAAGGACCGTACAGTCCAACCGAAGTAAAAGGCGCGTCTATGCTTGGGGAGGCGCAGTGGCAATGGCTTGAAGCCGAACTTAAAAAACCAGCAGCGATTAAACTAATTGCATCAAGCTTGCAGTTACTGCCTGATTTTACTGGCTGGGAATCGTGGGCAAATTTTCCAGAGGATAGAAACCGTTTATTTGCGTTAATTAAAAAACACCAAATAAATGGCGTGGTGATCATCAGCGGCGATACCCATTGGGGGGAAATTTCAAGGTATCAACACAATCTTGATTACCCACTATTTGAAATGACCAGCTCAGGCCTGACTGAAAAATGGAAAGACGTTAGCCCAAATAAACATCGTGTCGGTGATTACACGCATAATGTTAACTATGGCGATTTAACCATTGATTGGCAGCAAGCAGATCCAGGCTTGTCACTTAAGCTCAAAGGCATTGATGGTAACGTAATAATGCAAAGTGACTTTAGCTTATCTAGCATAAGCCCATACCAATAGTTGGTTTAATATAAAAACGCACAGTGACTAAAGTGAGTCCTGTGCGTTTAAAAAATCAGCTAGCTACTGGCTAACATGCTGATTTATTAACGCCAATTCCTCCTTAGCGCTACCGCTTAAATTGAAAATACCTTACACTGGCTTTATCTCAAGTAAGGCTGGTATCGTATGCTCAATATTATTCAATCAAACCGTATGGAAGCCCTGCAAGCGCAGTTTCATCAACTGTTAAAGGTAAACCCGTTGCAAAGCCCATTTGATAAAGAAGTGGTGTTAGTGCAATCGCCGGGTATGTCGCAGTGGCTAAAAATTGGTTTAAGTGAAAATTTAGGCGTGGCTGCGCAGGTAGACTTTCCGCTGCCGTCGAGCTTTATTTGGCAGTTGTACCAGCAACTATTGCCAAACGTGCCTAAAGAGTCGGCGTTTAATAAACCGAACCTTGCTTGGAAACTGTTTGCAATTTTACCTACTTGTATTGACGAGCCACTGTATTTACCCCTAAAAACCTATTTAGAGGGGGATATTGACGGCCAAAAAACCTTTGCCCTATGTGAAAAAATAGCCGATGTGTACGACCAATATTTAATGTATCGCCCCCATTGGATAGCCACTTGGGATAGCGGTGTTGATACGCTTGACGATGTAGATATCAGCATTGCTCCTTGGCAACCCGATTTGTGGCGCCGCCTTGTCAAATTAAGTAAAACACTTGGGCAAAGCCAATTTCACCGCGCCAACATGCAAGGACAATTACTCAGCGCCCTTGAGAGTATGGATAGCAGCTTATTGCCAAAGCGTATTAGCCTATTTGGTATATCTGCGATTGCCAGCTCACAGCTTGACGTGTTTGAAGCCTTGAGTAAAAAAACTGAGGTGTTTTTATTCTTTTTTAACCCCAGCGAGCATTATTGGGGCGATATAATCGATGAAAAAACAGCGGCTAAAATAAACGCTAAATACGCCAAAATGCCGCTGGTGGAAGCGCAGCAAAAAAAGCAAACGAATCCTGATGAAGAATACTATTTTATTGGTAATCCGTTGTTGTCGTCGTGGGGTAAACTCGGCCGCGATTATTTTGAGCAACTAGTGCAGCTTGATGCCCGTTGGATTGATGGTTTTATTGATGCGTTTGACGATACCTTACTTGGGCAAGTGCAAAGTGAAATATACCAACTTGCCTTTAAAGGTGAATCGCTTACCGATAACAAAGAATGGTTTATAAACGATGAGGGTAAACTGCCCATAAGTGCACACGATACCAGCATTACGTTAAGTGACTGCCACACGCCATTAAGGGAAGTCGAGCGCCTGCACGACTACTTACTCAATTTGTTTAATCAAAACCCAACGCTTACCCCCAAAGACATCATTGTGATGATGCCTGATGTAGGTATTTATAGCCCTTACATTGAGGCCGTTTTTGGTGGTGCGCAGGGCAGCCGATTTATACCATACGCCCTTGCCGATTTAGCCATAGAGCAAGAAAAACCAGTACTGAGCTCGTTTGCCAGTTTAGCTAATTTACCGTTTTCGCGCTTTGGCGTGTCGGATATTCTTGATTTATTACAGGTTACGCAAATTGCCGAAAAATTTGGCCTAGAGGCCCATGAATACGAGCAAATACATTATTGGCTTGAGCGAGTAGGGGTAAAGTGGGGTGTAAACGCTGAGCATAAACAAAGCTTTGATTTACCCGCCATTGATTTAAATACCTGGCAACATGGCTTAAACCGCTTATTACTGGGGATTGCCATGCGCGACGAACAGTGCCCATTTAATGGTATTTACAGCGCCGATGAAGTAGAAGGTATGGCGCTTGACACACTCAATAAGCTGGTGCATTTTATTGATGTGCTTCAAGACTTTAAAGCGAAACTCACCCCAGATGATACGCTTACCAATAAAGCCCATATATTAAGTGAATTACTCAATGCCGTGTATGAGAGCGAAAACGATGATAGTTGGGATTTATTAGTGCTGCAAAAAGTGCTCGAAGACATTGCGAAGCACCACGACAACGGCGACTACAGTAAAGCCGTTTCGCAGCGCATAGTGAGCTATCTAATCAAGCAAGGTATACAAGAAAAAGGTGTAGGTCAGCGCTTTTTAGTAGGACAAGTGAACTTTTGTACGTTAATGCCAATGCGCGCCGTGCCGTTTAAGGTGGTGTGTATGCTAGGCTTGAATGATGCCGATTACCCGCGTACCGTGCAGCCTATCGGTTTTGACTTAGTGCCTTATTCGAAAAAGCAAAAAGGTGACCGTTCACGAAAACTCGATGACCGCTACCTCTTTTTAGAAGCGCTCTTAAGTGCTCGAGATAATTTATATATGAGCTACATTGGTCGCTCATGTTTTGATAACCAGCCACGCATGCCATCAACACTTGTCAGTGAATTGTTAGAATACATAGGTCGCAGCTTCAAACTTAGCGAACCCAGTGATAAACCCTTGCCAGATTGCCTTATTAGCCAACAACATTTACAACCTTTTAATAGTCATTATTATTTGCCAGCTAGCGCTGAACAGGCAGGACTTAACAATCACAGCTATAACCCAATTTGGCTGCCTAGCGAGGCTATTGAGCCAAAAGCAATCACTGCGCTTGATGTAACACCCCCAGAGCTACTTGATCTTGATGTGTTTATTCGTAGTGTATGCCATGCCCAAGAGAGCTTTTATCAACAAAGTTTAGGGTTACGCTTGCCGCAATTTAACGATATAGCGAAAGACGAAGAACCGTTTAGCCTAGATGCGCTGCGCCGTTATTTTTACCTTGACGAAATACTTGAAGCAAACATTAACAATACGCCGCTCAGTACCGAGCAAATCCTGCAGCGCGGTGAGTTGCCCCAAGCCAATGTTGGCAGCTTAATTTATGAGGGTATGCAGCACCGAGTTGATGCGCTTGCAGGGCAAGTAAAAGAGCAAATAAAAGCCGGTAAAAGCGAACCGATAGAAGTGTTACTTGCGCTTGAAAATACCACCATTGAAGGCTGGCTTAACCATGTGTATATGCAAAAACAAGTGTTTTACCGCAGTGCCAGTATTAAAGCCAAAGATTTAATAAAAGGCTTTCTTTATCACCTGGCAGCTCAAAGCATGGAACAAGAGGTTGAAACCTTATTACTGGGTTTAGATAAACAAATTAGCTTTGCCCCTATGAGTAAAGCCAATGCCGACTTGCTGCTTGCAGATTGGTTTGAACTATACAAAGCATTGCGAAACGCGCCGGTGGCGTTTTTTCCGGTGAGTGGTTATGAATACGTGAAAAGCGGTGGCGATATGGCAAAAGCTAACAGTAAATTTAGCCCACAGTATATTGGCCGAGGTGAAGGGGAAAACCCTTATATTCGTCTCACGGTGCAATCGCTCAATGATTGCCAAGAGGAGTTTATACAATGGAGCGAAAAATTACTCGCCCCGTTATTTGAGCACGCCAAGGAGAGTGACTATGCAAGCGCTTAACCCACTCACTATGCCATTAAAGGGCCAAAGCTTAATTGAAGCCAGTGCTGGCACAGGTAAAACCTACACGATCACGGGTTTGTATTTACGCTATTTATTAGGCATGCAAATACCCGGTGAGCTGAGTACGCCATTGAGTGTTGAGCAAATTTTGGTGGTAACCTTTACCGATGCGGCTACCCAAGAGATTAAAGACCGTGTTCGTAGCCGTATTATTGCCGCGCGCGATGCCTTATTGGGGCAACAGCCAAACGATGAACTCATTGAAGGTGTGATAGCGGGCGTTGATGACAAGCATCGTGCGTTTGACTTACTCGATGCAGCAGCTAAATCAATGGATGAGGCGGCTATTTTTACCATTCATGGTTTTTGTCAGCGGATGCTAAAACAACATGCGTTTGAGTCGGGGGTCGCATTTAACTTAGAGTTTATTTTAGATGAGCGCGAGATACTGCTTGAAACCATAAAAGACTTTTGGCGTGCGTTTGTATACCCACTCAGTAAAGAAAGAACAGATGCAATTTTAGCTGTATTTGCCGCGCCCGAATCACTATTTAGTCATGTAAGCAGTATTTTAAATAAAGCGAACGCAGAGATAACACCGCAAGTTAGTTTAGATGCGGTATGGCAAGCGCGAGATGAATACTTGGCGCGTGTTCCAGCCTTTAAAAAAGCGTGCCTAGAGCAAGAGTTTATTGGTGCTGTTAAAGCATCCGATTTAAGTGGCTCAAAAACACCTGGGCGAAAGGGCAGTCTTGCTGCACTTGAAGCATTTTGCTTAGGCAATGATGACTTTTTTGAATTTGGTACCAGTAAGTATTCGTTTGAGGTGTGGAGTAGCGAGAACTTAAGTAATGCAGCTAATTATAAAAAAAATGGCACATTACTGACTCATCCACTTATTAGCCAATTCGATGCCTTAGCCGCACTTAACAACACCATCAACCAAGGGCTAAAAATTGCGATAGTGCAATATGCGGCGAGCTGGGTAAAAGCGGCCATAGTTAAACGCAAACAAGAACAAAGCGTGATCACCCCTGACGATTTACTGACTAATTTACACAGTGCCTTAAAGAGTGAACAAGGTGATGTGCTCGCACAAAAAATAGCGCAGTTATTTCCGGTGGCAATGATAGATGAGTTTCAGGATACTGACCCGATTCAGTACGGTATTTTTAGTAAAATTTATGCTCAAAGCAATACCACTTTAGCTATGATAGGCGATCCCAAACAAGCTATTTATGGCTTTAGGGGCGCAGATATATTTACCTACATTGGTGCCAAAGAGGCCGTAGAGCAGTCGCAACAATTTACCCTAGGCACTAATTTTCGCTCCAGCAGCGATATCGTCAACAGCGTAAATAGCTTGTTTAGTAAATACGACAACAGCTTTATTTATAACGACGCCATTCCATTTAATAAAGTGAAAGCCAAGGGTAAAAAAGCAGATGAGTCGTTTTTAATTGACGATAAACCTGCCACCGCGTTTGAATTTAATGTGTTTGTAGATGAAGCCGGCGATGAAAAAAATAAGCCGACCAGTAAAGGCGTAGGGCAAGCACATTTAGCCACCCATTTTGCTAATAAAATAGTTACTTTACTTGAGCAAGCAAACCAAGGTGTTGCCTGTATTGGAGCTAACCCTGTCAGTGCTGCTGATATTTGTATTTTGGTGCGCGACCGCGTTGAAGCACAAATAATGAAGCAGGCCTTGAGCAAAGCCAATATTGCCAGTGTGTATTTGTCTCGCGACAGTGTATTTAGCCAAGAGTTAAGTCATCACTTGCTCAATTTTTTAACGGCTTTGCATGGTCAGTACGATGAGACATTACTTCGCGGTGTATTAGCCGGCCCGTTATTTTGTTTAAGCTATAACGATATTTTTGCTTTGGCCGATGATGAAAATGCATGGCAAGAACACTTAAACTTTTTTGCTCAACTTAGCCATATTTGGCACAAGCAAGGGGCTATGGCCATGCTTGAGCGCTTACTGAGTCATAATCAACTCAGTGCCAAATGGAAAGGCTTGGGCTATAACGTAGAACGTTGGCTTACCGACTTTAGACACCTTGGCGAAATACTGCAGCAAAAACAAATAGAGCTTGAAGGGACACTTCGTTTGTTGCGTTGGTTTGCGCAAAAGGTGAGCCAGCAAGATGGCGAAACAGTGCAAGTTCGCTTAGAAAGTGATGCGAACTTAGTTAAAATTGTGACTATGCATGCCTCAAAGGGGCTTGAATACCCATTGGTATTTATGCCATTTGCCAGTGGTTATCGTGAAACTAAAGACGCGCTTTATCACCATAACGGCAAGTTAATTTTTGATTTAAGTAAAGACGAAGACGCCTTGCAACAAGCAGAGCAAGAGCGCCTAGCCGAAGATTTACGCCTATTGTATGTCGCACTGACCCGTGCAGTGCATTTTTGTTCGCTGGGCGTGTATAACATTTCTCAAGGGCAAAGTAGCCGTTTAGCAATTCAAAGTAGTGCGCTGGGGCATGTGTTGTTCTCAGGGTTAGAGATAACCAGCAGCCAAGTGTGGCGCACCCATTTAAGTGAATTTTGTGAGGCTAATCATGCTATGCAATACCAGCAATTTACCTCAGGCGAATTACTTGAGCAGGGCATACTTCGCTTAAATAACAGCGACACTAAACAACAAAACTTACTTATAAATACAGTAACGGCACAGATTGAACGTGACTGGCGAGCAACTAGCTTTAGTGCTTTGAGCTTTAAAAAGCATGCTGATCAACTTGCTCCAGGGCGCAGCGATGAAGATCATCAAAGAGATGAGTTTGCTGTGCAGCAAGATGAACTTCTTTCGCCGTATAGCTTTCCAAAGGGTGCAAAACCAGGGAGTTGTTTGCACGAAATATTTGAGCAGCTTGATTTTACCAGTCCGGTAAATCATCCCACGAATACAGAGCAAAACTTAACAGCTGTGATTGAGCATGCTTTTGAAAAATACCATATTGATGAGCAATGGCAGCAAATTACCGAGCAATGGGTACTCGATGCACTTAATTGTCCGTTAAGCAGCGAGAATAATTTAAGTTTGAGCCAATTAGCGCCAAGTGACTGTTTAGTCGAAATGGAGTTTAACTTACCGCTTAGCAGCCTCAGTGCCCCTAAGCTTAATGAAGTGTTGATTAAACATTTTGGCTTTAACCAAAGTAAACTTGAGTTTGCCCATGTTAAAGGGTTACTAAAAGGCTTTATAGATTTAATTTTTTGCTACCAAGGCAAGTATTATATTTTAGATTATAAATCGAATTATTTGGGCAGTATCCCCGCAGATTATGAGCCAGAGCAGCTTGAGCAAGCCATGACCAGCCACCAATATCATTTACAGTATTTAATTTATACCGTAGCGCTGCATCGCTTACTTAAACAGCGAATTCCCGATTATTCAATAGAGACGCATTTAGGCGGTGTTTATTATACTTTTTTACGCGGTATGCCAGCAGGTGAGGGAGTGTACTTTAAACAGCTAAGTGCAGATCAAGTCGTTATTTTAGATGGCTTGTTTAGCCAAGGAGCCATGCTATGAGTGGTTTAAATCAACAACCGGGTTTGTTTGATGACTTAGATGATGCGCCTTTAGATGAACCTGTGCTCACAACAGCACAGCCAACGATGCAGGCCAACGAAAGTATTAAAGTCGTGCCGTTGCTAGCGTATTTAACAAACGAACATAGAGTGCGAGTGGTTGATGTAAAACTGGCTGAATTACTCAGTGGCACAAACGCACAGCAAGGGTATGACGACCTCTTTTATATAATTTTAATGCTGTGTTTATCGCAACAAAGCCAGCATAGCTGTTTAACCCTAACAGAGGTTGATTGGACTAATCCGTTTAATTTACGTCAAAGCGACTTTACTAAACTAGAGAGCACTCAGCCTGACACTCTCAGCCCATTTAGTAATGACTTTACGACTGAGGCAGCAATACGTTATTTACTCTCACATCACAGTGTTGGGGAGCAAAAGCCGCTGCAATTGTTTAATCAACGATTATATTTTTCTCGTTTAGCAGGCTATGAACAGACTCTTGCCCAACGATTACTGACAATGAGCGAACGACAACTTAACATTGATGATGCAGTACTTGCTCAGTTATTAACCCGCTACTTTCCTAATGATCCGAGTATTGACATTGATTGGCAAAAAGTAGCTTGTGCCATTGCTGCAACAAAAGGTTTTAGTGTGATCACGGGCGGACCTGGCACCGGTAAAACCACCACAGTAACAAAGCTGCTAGCCATTTTACAATCGTTATATCAAGCGGCGCCATTGAGCATAAAATTAGTAGCACCCACCGGTAAAGCAGCGGCACGACTAACAGAGTCAATTTTAGGGGCTAAAAATAAGCTTAGTGAAATACCAGATGATATTAATTCGTTGATCCCGCAAAGCGCGCAAACCATTCATCGGTTGTTGGGAGTTAAGCCATTTACCAATAAATTTCGGCACGATAAAAGCAATCCGTTGCATGTTGATGTATTGATTATTGATGAGGCCAGCATGGTCGACTTATCACTTATGGCTAAATTAATTGAGGCCTTGCCAGATCATGCTCGATTGATTTTACTCGGCGATAAAGACCAACTCGCCTCGGTTGATACCGGCAGTGTAATGAGTGATTTATGCCAAGGGTTAGTGCTTGGACAAACACCGTGTTATTCAAAAGTACGCTGTGAGCAATTGAATACGCTGTGCTTTAATGGCGCGGTTAAACTCAAAGCGCAAAGTCAAAGTGAGTTTAAACTTGCTGACTGCATTGCCTTTTTACAACATAGCTATCGGTTTGATGCAAAAAGTGGCATAGGTCAATTGGCGCTGGCGGTTAATACCAACAACCGAGGAATATTAAATTACGTTGAACAACAAAGCAGCGAAGGGCATTTTAGCGATATTATTTTAGACTATGATTTTGTTTCCACACCGATTGAAAAGTTAGTAAATAGTGCCGCAAGTCATTATGCTAATTACCTAACCCTGATAGCGCAAGGTGCCAGTGTTGCGCAAGTGCATGCAGCTTTTGCCAGTTATCAGTTACTTGCTGCGGTACGTGAAGGCGATTATGGTGTTAATAGTTTAAACCAGCGTATTGAACGGGTATTACAGCAGCAAGGTTTAATTAGCGTTAATCCTAATCAGCGGCATTATATAGGGATGCCGATAATGGTTAGTCAAAACGACTACCAGCTAAAATTATTTAACGGTGATATAGGAATTCTAATGCCCGATGATAGCGGCCAACTCAAGGCACTGTTTATCGATGAGCAAGGGAATGAACGGGCATTTTCACCCGCACGGCTTCCGGCGCACGATAAAGTGTATGTAATGACCATTCATAAATCCCAAGGCTCAGAGTTTAGTTATACCGCGATGGTATTACCGCCGCTCAAGCAGGCGAGTATCGGTATTAATAGGCAATTAGTGTACACGGGAATTACCCGCGCAAAACAGACCTTTGAGCTGGTGGCAGATAAAAAAGTGCTGCAACTGGCCATGGGGAAAAGTGTATCACGGGCGTCAGGCTTGTATGAGCGATTAGTGTAAAGCCATACTTATACTAATCTCTTATTTTTGGAGTTCGTTTTCTAAATAGGTTGGGTTGCCAGCCAAAATGCAGTGCGCCTAATCTTAGAAAAACGGTTACCAATAATGAACCTATAATGCACCATAAATAAGGGACATCTAATAAAAATAGCGTGGCATAGGTTAAGCCTCCTGCAAAACACGCGGTGGAGTATAGCTCTTCGCGCATCACCAGCGGTACTTCTCGACAGATCACATCACGTATTAAGCCGCCAAATATACCCGTCGTCATTCCCATTGTAAGCGCAACCACCATGGTTGTACCTTCAATTAATGCTTTTTCAATACCGACCACATTAAAAATAGCCATACCGATGGCATCAACCAGTAACATGTAATAGTTAGACAGGTCGGGCAAGTGGCGAATAAACATAACGGTGACAAAAATAGCGCCATAGGTGGCATATAAATAATCGGGGTTGGCTATCCAAAATACAGGTTGATTAAGAAGTATGTCTCTGAGCGTGCCACCGCCAAGCGCAGTGACTGATCCAACAACCACCACTCCAAATCCACCAATATCTTTGTCGTGGCCTAATAATGCACCTGAAATTGCAAAGAATGCCACGCCAATTAGGCTTAAAAAATTAAAATACTCTGCCGTCATTGAGGTGTCCTTACCAGATTGAGAATTTATATTAGATATTAAAGGTAAGTGATTGGGGATTTATATTAGCTGAATAACACTCTCTATAACATAAGCACAGGTTATTAGCCCTGTGCTTGTTATACTGGGTTGTTATTGTAAGTAGTCAACGACCAGTTGAGATAATGATTCTACGCCAAGTTGTAATGCGCTTTCGTCAACATAAAACTGAGGTGAATGATTACTTGGCGCTATTTTAGCGTTTTGATCTTTTGGAGTAACGCCTAAAAAGTAAAACAGTCCAGGGGTTTCTAGCGCATAATAACTAAAGTCTTCTGCACCGGTAATCAAATCTGTGGTAATAATGTTGTCAGCACCTGCAATACGGGCAAGTGTAGGGGTCATTTTTTGGGTCAGTGCAACATTATTTACTGTTACAGGGTAGCCGTGATCTATATGCACATCAGCTTTTGCACCAGCGGATTCGGCAACCAGCTCAGCGGTTTTAGCTAAACGTTTTTTAATATCGGCGCGCATAGTTTGATCAAAGGTTCTAATGGTACCAATCAGCTCTACATTATCAGGGATTATATTTGAGCGTATGCCGCCATTAATTGCGCCAAACGAAATGACTGAAGGTGCTTTAGTTACATCAACTTGGCGAGAGGCGATTGTTTGAGTTGCCATAATAATTTGTGATGAAGCAACAATTGGGTCTACGCCATTCCATGGACGTGAACCATGTGTTTGACGCCCCGTTACGTTAATTGTGAAAGAATCTTCACTGGCCATTAGTGGCCCTTCACGAAAGCCAATTTGCCCTGTATTGAGTGAGCTCGTGACATGTAAACCAAACACGGCCTCAGGCTTTTGCTTAAATAAGCCTTCTTTTAACATCAGCTCAGCGCCACCTTCTTCGCCCTCGGGGGCACCTTCTTCAGCCGGTTGAAATACAAACAGTACTTCGCCCGCTAACTGATCTTTTATTTTTACCAGTGACTCTGCCACGGCCATTAAAATAGCAACATGAGTGTCGTGCCCGCAGGCATGCATAACGCCTACTTCATTGCCACGATAGGTTGATGTTTGTTTAGAGGCAAAGGGTAAATCAACTTGTTCGGTAACCGGTAAAGCATCCATATCAGCACGCAATGCGATTAGAGGGCCTTTTTTACCGCCACTTAATTTAGCCACAACACCGGTATGCGCAACACCAGTTTGCACTTCAAGACCTAGTGATTTTAAATGTTGAGTAATGTACTTGGCGGTTTCAAATTCGCGATTACTCAGCTCTGGATATTGATGTAAGTGACGACGCCATGTAATGACTTTTTCACTCACACTTTGTGTTGCTTGTTCAAGTTGGGTGTTAACACTCGCGGCAAAACTAGGGGCGGAAATGGCGGTTAATAAAAAGCCACCACATATTATTTTTTTTATCATTATGATTCCTTGGTTGTTCGTATGTAACTAACTTACGCTATTACGCTGATAAAAAGTAGTGCAGTGCGATAGTTAACAAAAAAGCTCACGGTGTTTTCAATGGCGGTTTATAAAGCCCATAAACTGTTCCAAATAGCACAATAGTTTAGCGCTTTTGTCGTATTTTAACGCAGATATTTAGCCTTAACAGTGAAAATGATAACAAAATGTTGCATTTTTTAACTTTGTTCCCAATACTGGTCAATGCGTTGCTTTTACCATGCACCGACAACAGCGTGTAACAAGCTAAGCATAATAAAAATATTGAATCAGTTAAGGATTAATATGAACAACACACACATATTTAAACGCGTCTCTTTATTTGCAGCAGCATTAAGCCTGCTAATGAGTTTTTCTGCGCTCAGTAAAGAGTATAAGGTAATTTTAATTCATGGTTTGCAGGTATCACAACTTACCAATAGAGCAGCCAGTGATGTGGTAAACGATGGACAAAGCTATTGGCAGTCTTATTGGGTGAACCGCGCAGACGAGCGCATCGATTGGCCTGCATATGAACGAATAGAAGGAAAAATCACCACCGATTGGATATGGCCTAAACTACAGCAAATTTCTCGCTCAAATCTATGCGAGCCAGGCTGTGTATTTGTGACTCATTCAACCGGTGACTTAGTTGCCCGATATATTATAGATAACCAAGAAAACTGGCTTGCAAATGCCGGATTACAGCCGCTTAATATTATTGCCACCTTTGATTTAGCCGGTGCTGGTGGCGGCAGTGAATTGGCCGACTTAGCGGTGAGTACATTAACAGGCGCATCGTGGAATTTTGCTGTAGATGCCGCGCTAACGTGGTGGTTAGGCAGTGAAGTTAATGAGGCGGTAGGCGTATTGCACGATTTAAAAGTAAATAATGCACGCAGAATTGCGCCATTACCTGATGCACGCACACCTCGTTTACGTTTTGTAGCCGATGGTAATGCTTACTTAGGTTTAACGGCTGGATTTTTACGCGGTAATGACGACTCGGTGGTGGCTACTCACTCATCATGTGGTGCAAGCTCGGTAAACTCATTTGGTAGCTGTAGCACCAATATTGACACTAATGGGCGTTTAAAATCGCAAGGTGATGCTGTTAATAGTTTTATGCCATATCATTATCCATTAATGATGACTAACAGTTACAGTCATAATGAGATTCAACAAGCGCAGCGCCAAGGAAATGTAACGATTGCGATGAATAACATTACGGTAGCTGACGACACGCTAGGGTTTGAAACCGTAGATGAAACCACAGGTAGTTGGTTTTGGAAGAAACAATATCGTTATGTAAAAGACTCAGATAATTTGAGTGCATCGGCACTTATATATAATGTGATCCCGTGATATAAGCATACTTAAAACATCGTGTAGTATACGTACTACACGTTTTATATAGGATAACTAACCGATGAAAAAGTCCTACGTGATTGGCTTTGTTATCAGCATGGGCCTACTTATGTGGTTTTTAATTGATGAGGGTCATGCAAGTTACCCCCTAAAACAAGCCCCTCTCAATGATAAAAAGCCGATATCGACACCTCCAGCTCAGCAGCGCACGCTAAGCCAACCTGTGACAAAGGCAACAACAAAAACCAGCTCAGTAACTCAGTCAGCATTTGATGAAGACTTAGCCAAAGCGGCATCGGCGGTGGCACAACAGTATCAACAAAGTTTGGCGTTTCCGCCTTATTCACAACCATTAACGGTATATGATGAGGACAGACTTAAGCCAAATCAGTTCTTTCCTGTTAGCAGCCCAGTGGGTGAGCAAGGCGGGGAGTTAACAGTGAGCTTGTCTCAATATCGGTATGTGTATCCACAAGCTATAGAGCTAACCGTAAGCGCCCCAAATTTAGGTAAGGCGGTAGTGACACTCAGTAATACAGACACCAAAAAGTCGCTAAAAACGCAAAGCGGTGTGGCTCGTCAAAATGAGCTGGCAATGATATTTAAAGGTGAAGAAGACTATCCACGTAATTTACAATTATTAGTTGAAGCCGATATCGCGGGTAAAATAGTTCCTGTGGTGGCACAAATACACTATATGCCGCCTAGTGCAACGCTAACTAGCTTTGATAACGCGTATCCACGTAATGATAATATGATAGTGCCTGCTAATTTAACAGTTATAAAAAGTGGCTTATACCGTTTAAGAGCTAACTTATACAGTGGAACTTCGCCATTAGCACATTTAGTTGCTAAAGCACGTTTAAATGAGGGCAGTCAGCAAATTGACTTTAAAGCGCATTGGTCTGTTTTGCCCAAGCAAACGAATGACTTACGGTTGAGGGACTTTGTTATTGAACGTATGTCGCCAAGCCCAGGTGAGCTTAACAGTTTTGGTGAAAGTGAAATTAGCGAGTTTACTATTGAAGATTTTGCTTACGACAGCTTACAGCAGTTGCCTTATCAGGCAAACAAACAAGAAATGCAGAGTTTAGAGTTTTTACAAGGATTAGCTGCTGGTCAGTAGCAGCATAGAACAAAGTGAAGGGTTTGCATTACTGCAAACCCTTAAAAATTAGCTTAAATTAATGGTAACCACGTCGGCTTGGTTTGTTTCATCTTGTTCATTATTAACTGGCGCTTTTGGAATATCTGGTTTATCGAGCGCGATATCGCCCCCATCAATAACGTCACCCGTTTGCAAGTTGGTAAAATCAAATAATTGATTATCAGCTAAGTGTGAAGGCACAACGTTTTGCATGGCGGTGAAAATACTCTCTATACGGCCCGGGTGCTCTTTATTCCATTGCTCCAGCATATTTTTAGTGTGTTTACGCTGTAAGTTTTCTTGTGAGCCACATAAATTACACGGAATAATAGGGTAGCTTTGGCTGAACGCATATTTGCTTATATCGGCTTCTTTACAATATGCCAGTGGGCGAATAACCATATGCTCACCGTTATCGCTCATTAGTTTAGCCGGCATACTTTTTAGTTTTCCGCCATAAAACATATTTAAAAACAAGGTTTCTATCATATCATCGCGGTGATGACCCAGTGCAATTTTAGTCGCACCTAACTCTTTAGCCGTGCGATATAAAATACCACGGCGCAAGCGAGAGCAAAGCGAGCAGGTTGTTTTACCCTCAGGAATAATATCAGTAACAATACTGTAGGTATCTTCTTCTACAATTTTGTATTCAATATTTAAATTATCAAGATACTCAGGAAGCACATGCTCAGGAAAACCAGGTTGTTTTTGGTCGAGATTTACTGCAAATAAATCAAACTTGATAGGTGCAACACGTTGTAAATGTTGCAACATGTCGAGCATAGTGTAACTGTCTTTGCCACCCGATAAGCACACCATAATACGGTCACCTTCTTCAATCATGTTAAAGTCCATGACAGCTTGACCTGTGAGGCGGCGTAAACGCTTTTGAAGCTTATTTAAGTTGTATTGAGCTTTGGCTTGAGCAGAATGAGACACTACGCCCCCTTGTAAATAGTACGGCAAAATTAATTGCTAAAAATAAAGGGGCGTATTATATGCCATATGTAATATGGGAGCTACTGCAAACGCTAACTTTCTGCAAGCGGGCTTACGTACCCATCAGGTTTAAGTGCAAGTACATCACAATCAAGGCTGTCAATAACATGCTCAGCAGTGTTGCCTACTAAGGCAGCGCTTAAGCCAGTCCGTCCCACAGTGCCAATAACCACTAATTCGCTGTTTAAGCGTTTTTGCAACATCCGGTATCACATCTTCTGGCAATCCCTCTTCAATAAAGCATTGATCAGAGGTTAGGTTAAACTCACTAGCGAGTTCATTGGTTGATTCAATATGATGTTTTTTAACTGATTCGTTATATAACCCTGGGTTAAACTCAGGGATCTCTATGGCTATATTAACCGGTGTAGCAGGGTATGCATTGACTAAGTTAAGTTTAGCATTAGCCAGTTCACATAAAAATTGTGCATCTTTAATTATGCGTTTATTAAGTGACAGGTGCTGATCGTTTTCACTGACTGCATTAACAGCCGCTAAAATATTCCCATGTGCTGGCCACGCCATATCTTTTACAAATAATACAGGGGTTGGGCATTTTCTGACTAAGTGCCAGTCTGTTGGCGTGAAAATAACCGCTTTAAGCGCACCATGCTGATGAGTACCTTTGATCACTAGGTCATATTTATCATTAATAACGGTATTAATAATGGCTTCGTAAGGGCGGTTATGCCAAATGACTTGGGTATTAATATTAATGTTTTGATAAGGAGAGACAAGATCTTTTAACCATAGTTCGCGATCTTTTAACACCGCTTTACGCATTGCTTCACGTTCATCACCAGAGAGCATAGTAGTCATTTCGTAAGAGAAATCGTACACCGTCATAAAGGCGGTAATGCTAGCCCCTGATTTTTTGGCTAAATCTATTGAACGCGCGAGGGCATTTTGATCGTCTTTAGTTGGGTCAATAACCGCGATAATACGTTTAATCGTTTCCATTGTGCTACTCCATTCACTTAACAGTTATACCTTGAGTGTAACGCAAATACACAACAGTTAAAGGGGTAGCACTAATATTCTTGTTCTATATCAATTTATTGATTTAATTAACGAGGCTTAACAATCGCAGCAGTTTTGGCTAAAGCGTCATTATCTAAAATAGTAATAAATTTACCTTCTACTTTAATTAAGTCGGCTTTTTGAAAACGGCTTAATAAACGGCTGATAGTTTCTACTGTTAAACCAAGGTAGTTGCCAATTTCGCCGCGGGTCATGGTAAATCTAAATTCTTTACGTGAAAAACCACGCTCACCAAAACGCTCTGATAAGTTATAAATAAAACTCGCTAGGCGTTCTTCTGCTGATTTTTTATTCAGTAATAACAGCATTTCCTGATCGTAGGTTATTTCACTACTCATTAAACGCATTATTTGTTGGCGCAATTTAGGCAGTTTACCGGCTAGTTCGTCAAGAGTTTCAAAGGGAATTTCACATACCATTGAGGTTTCTAGTGCTTGAGAAAAACTTTGATGTTGCATTTTATTGATGGCGTCAAAGCCAACAAGGTCACCCGCTAAATGAAAGCCTGTAATTTGTTCATCGCCTTGCTCTGACAAGGTATACGATTTAAACGACCCCGAACGAACTGCATAAATTGCATTTAAAGGTGCGCCCGACTCAAATAAGTAGTCACCCTTATGTAATGGTTTTTTTCGCTCAATGATCTCATCAAGTTTATCCATTTCTTGGCCATTTAAAGAAAATGGTAAACATAACTGGCTAATACTGCAGTTATTACAGCTAATGGCACAATTACCTTTAGCACGACTTTGAGAAAAATCCATAAGTTCAATCCGTTAAATTTCTATGCACAACATTTACCAATGTTAATGCACTAGCTTGTCTGTTGCAATGATCAGAAGGTAGATACCATACCAAATGATAACACTGCCTAATATTATTCGCGTCCAAGGGTGATTAAAAAGCGTATTGAGCTTTTGTGCAGCCACACCTAAGGTGATCATGGCAGGGAACGTCCCTAGGGCAAATGCCAGCATAACCAGAGCACCATTTATGGCAGTGCCACTGGTCATCGCCCATGTGAGCGCAGAATATACTAAGCCGCACGGTAACCAGCCCCATAGTGCGCCATAACCAAGCGCTTTTAATGGGGAATCAATGGGCATTAAATATTTATTAAGTTTAATTAAGTGCTGCCAAATGAGGGTTTTGCCGAGTTTTTCGAGCCATTGTAATGTCGCGGCTAAGCGCATGATATAAACGCCGACCAGTAACATAAACACGCCCGCTAAAAATGATAAAAACAGCGCAAAGGCCGAGTTTTGTGTGGCAAATTGACTACTAATACCGGCGACTAGGGCACCAGCAAGCATATAACTTAGCGCTCTGCCGCTATTATAGGCTAGAGAATACAACCAAGTTTGGCGCTTGTTACTGGCTAACTGTAATGAGCTGGCAATGCCGCCGCACATAGCAATGCAATGGCCACTGCCAATCAACCCCATTAAAAAAGCACTAACAAAAATCGGGTCAATCATTACTTTTATTATGTTGCTCTTTATCGTCTTCAAACAAAATACTGTGGCCTTGCTTGTTTAAATCAGAGAATTGCTCGCCTTTTACTGCCCAAAAAAACACGCCAATGGCAATTAGTACAAACAAGATAGCGATAGGAACTAAAATATAAATTATGCTCATAACTTTAATAGCCTTAGTGAATTACATATCACAATAATAGAGCTGGCAGACATACCAATTACCGCCATCCAAGGCGCAACTAAACCCATAGCAGCAAGCGGTAATATAGAGCCATTATATAATAAAGAAAGCGCTAGGTTTTGCTTAATTATACGCCGTGTTTGCTTAGCAATCGTCAACAAATGATCAATAGAGGCTAAATCACTGTTAAGTAGCACAACATCGGCACTGTTTTTAGAGATATCAGCGCCTGTTTCCATGGCGATTGATAAATGGGCGCTGGCAAAGACTGGGCTGTCGTTTACGCCATCGCCAACCATAGCAACAACTTCGCCTTGGGTTGACCAATGATCAACGGCGTCTTGTTTATCTTTAGGACTACAACTGGCTTGTACTGAATCAAGCTTTAATTTTTTAGCCACCTTGGCACCGGCATCTGAGGCGTCACCTGTTAGCATATGACAACTTAGATTGGCAGCCTTTAACGAGTTAATGAGTTTATCGGCATCTGTTTTTACTTTATCAACAAAATAAAAGCGTGCAACGAGTTGCTTGTTTATGTAAAGGGTAGCTTGCGCATTGGTTTTTTTGGTATCAAACCAACCACTTTTACCAATGGCGTAATGCGTATTATCGTATTGAGCACTGATCCCAACCCCTGGATGGAGCTGTACATCGTCAAATTTACGCTGACCTTTAAACTCTTTAAAGGCACTAGCAATAGGGTGCTCAGAATAGCTCTCAAGCTGTGCTGCAATATCAAGAATTTGCTCTTTGCTGTAGTTATCATCAAGTATGTCAACAACATCGAGGCTAAATTTACCTTGCGTAAGCGTACCGGTTTTATCAAAAGCAACTAAAGTAAGCTTTGAGAGTGTTTCGAGCACATGTGCTTGCTTAATTAATATTCCTTTACGAGTTAAGGTAGCCACAGCACACGTTAACGCGGTTGGAATAGCTAAACTCAATGCGCACGGGCAGGTGGCCACTAACACCGATATAGTGATCCAAAAAGCGACATCAGGGTCAATTTGATACCAGCTAATGGCGGTTAGAGAGGCAAATACCAGTAACACGGCAACAAACCACTGCGCGACTTTGTCGGTAATTTCTACTAACCGTGGGCGTTTTGTTAGGGCATTATGTTGCAGGCGAATAATTTGATTAAGCAGGGTATTTTGGCCCAGCTTATTGATTTTTATTTCAATAATACCATCATGATTAACCGTGCCCGCATATACGTTATGATCAATATACTTTCGTACTGGCTGATGTTCACCAGTCATCATAGACTCATCAACACTGGTGCTGCCTTTGACTAAGATGCCATCGGCAGGGATAGTTTCGCCTGCTTTTATTAAAACGATATCGTTAAGCTTGAGCTTTTTAGCGGCAATTATGTGCTCTTTGCCGTTTTCATCGAGTGTACGGGCAGTCAGTGGCAGTAGCTTTTGTAAGTTGGCTGTAAATTCACTGGCCTTTAAGCGCGCTCTAAATTCTAAGTATTTACCTAATAAGAGTAAAAAGGTAAACATACAAATAGATTCAAAGTAAACTTCACCGACTTCCATTACGGTGGCGTAACAGCTTGCGCCATAGGCACCAAAAATCGCCAATGATACCGGTAAATCCATATTCAGTTGTTTTGCTTTTAAGCCGTTAATTGCATTACTTAAAAAGGGCAGGGCGCTGTATAAAATAACGGGCGTTGCAAGGATCAAGCTGATCCATCTAAAGTACTGTTCAAAATTACTGTCCATCCCAGAGAACATGCCAAAGTACATAGCAAAGGCAAACATCATCACTTGCATGGTCATTAAGCCTGCCACGCCGAGGCGGCGAATATAGGCTTTAGCTGTTTGTTGTTTTTGCTGGGCTTCTACATCTGATTGGAATGGATAGGCTTTGTAACCTATTTCAGCCAGTGAGGTGATTAGCTCACTTAAAGGGGTTGCGCTTTTATCCCATTGGATCATAGCGCGATTAGTTGAGGTGTTTACATCAACGCGCTTTACCGATTTAAGGTTAAGTAATTGCTTTTCAATAAGCCAGGCACAGGCGGCGCAGGTAATGCCCTCAACACTGAGAAGCACCTCAGAGTTGTCGTTATGCGTACTGATAAACTCATCTTGAATATCTTCATTGTCATAGCTTTTAATAAAAGCGAGTTGTTCAGGGACGAGTTGCTCTACTTTACCGGCACTAACAGTGCGATATTTGTAGTAGTCGGTCATCCCTTGGTCAATGATATTTTGTGCAACAGCTTGGCAGCCAATGCAACACATTGGCTCAGCGGTATTGTCTATAACAACATGTGCACTAAATCCAGCAGGCACACTTTCAAGACAATGAAAGCAATTTTTAGACATACTAAATACTACTTATAGTTAGGAGTCACTAAAACGGTGGCGGTGGTTGGTAAACTAACGTTTTCTTTCATTTTCCAACTGTTATCAACGGGTTCAATAAATACCGAATATGCGCCTGGTATATAGCTTTCTAATAATGCAGTGAACTCTTGATTAGCATTTGGGGTGAGAGTGGCCTCAAAATCGTGCGCTTTTATGGTACGGTGAAAAAACGACAATCTTAATGCGTGTATATTACTGGTATCGCCTTTGGTAAATTTAAAGCTGACACGCTCATCTGATACATTTAGGTCGCCATGTAAATACAACGCTTTTGCTTTATCAAACTTAACGAGTTCTAAGTTGATTGCTTTGCCTTTTTTATAGTAATCATCTACAACCATATCTGGGCCGTTACCAATGGCTGTAATAAATAAACTAATGCAGCCAATAATTGCAGCTAAAGGAAAGAAGATTAAAAACCAAGGCCAAAAATTTTTATACCACGGAGTCGGTTGCATAGTCGCTCTAAAATTAATTAATGTGCGGCTATATTATAATAAATAGAATGAAAAGACTAAAAAAAAGCCTCCGAGTGGAGGCTTTTTTGATCTGAATTAATCTACTGAAATAAAAAGATTAAAACTGAAACGTTTTGTTAACTTTATCGTTATTTATCTTGCGATAAGCTGTAAACGTAAGCAGTTAATAGGTGAATTTTATCTTCGCCTAAAATCTCTTTCCAAGCAGGCATTACACCAGCACGGCCATGGTTAAGTGTTTCTTCAACAGCGCGTTGAGAGCCACCGTATAACCAAATGTTATCAGTTAAGTTTGGTGCACCAAACGGTAAGTTGTGCGCTACTGAACCTTTACCATCTGGACCATGACACGCAGCACACATCGCGAATTTCGCTTTACCTGCATCGGCATCTTTTTGGTTAACAGTACGACCAGATAGGCTAAGTACGTAAGCCGTCATTTCTTTAACGCCTTGCTCACCTAATGCATCACCCCAAGGTGGCATTGCTGCAACACGACCTAAAAGTAATGTTTCTCTGATCTTGTCAGGAGAACCACCGTACAACCAATCGTTGTCAGTAAGGTTAGGGAAGCCAGTACCACCACGAGCATCAGAGCCATGACATTGTGCACAGTTTTGTGAGAACAAACGTTGACCAATTTCAACAGCGAGTTGACCTTGAGTTTGCTCATGTTTAGTGCCGTTTTCTAGCGCAACTTGCTGTGCTGCATCACCAGCAAATTTAGACTCTACTAAATCTAGAACAGGTATTTGAGCCAATTCATTAAAAATAGGACCAAAACGTTCTTCAGCAGCGCGGTATTCAGCATCTAGCTTTACAAAACGGCCATCTTCTTTCGCTTCAATGACTGCTTCTTTCGATTCAGTTAAAGAGGTAATACCTTGGTTTGAGCTTGTCCATTTTGCTAAACCTTCCCAGTTACCTAAACCAGGGTAGGCTGCTAAGTAATAAACAGACCACACAAACGTTGCGAAGAACATGTAAGTCCACCATTTCGGTAGTGGATTGTTTAATTCTTGAATGCCGTCAAACTCATGTCCACAGCTTTCACCTTCTTTTACGCCTACATAGTTTTTTAAGTTCCAAACTAGTAGACCAAAGATAATGATTAAGCATGCAAGGGTTAATACAATAACCCATATACTCCAAAAGCTAGTCATTTCTCAGACCCCTTTTCCTCGTTAGAGAGTGTATTGTTGTGTTTTTTTTCATCTTCAAATATGACATTAGCAGCGTCTTTAAAACGACTTTTACTACGCTTGCTATATGCCCATCCAACAATCACAATAAATAATACTAAAATTACCAGAGTCAAAATGCCTCTGTATGTCCCGTAGTCCATAATAATCTACTTCAAATGTGTGCCAAGTTGTTGCAAATAAGCGATAAGGGCTTGCATTTCTGTTGCACCTTTACCGTCATTCATTGCATTAACTTTAGCAATGTCAGCGATTAATTCCTCGTCACTGCCATAACCTAGACCCGGGTGTTTTGGGTTTTCTGGATTGATAGCAAACGTGTCACGGAAAATTTGTAGTTTTTTCAGAGTCAGACTTGTATCAAGCGTGTTCTCTGCTAACCAAGGGAAACCTGGCATATTAGACTCAGGAACCACGGCACGTGGATCCATTAAGTGCGCATAATGCCAATCGTCTGAGTAACGTTTACCTACTCGTGCTAAGTCAGGGCCAGTACGTTTAGAACCCCAAAGGAAAGGGTGATCCCATACTGACTCGCCTGCTACAGAGTAGTGACCGTAACGCTCAACTTCATCACGAAATGGGCGGATCATTTGAGAGTGACAGTTAGCACAACCTTCACGCACATAAATGTCGCGACCTTCAAACTCTAGTGCATTTAACGGGCGTAACCCATCCACTGGCTTGGTTGTATCGTCTTGGAACATTAGCGGCGTAATTTCTACTAATGCACCGAAGCTGATTGCGAAAACAGTCAAGATGGCCATGAGGCCAATGTTTTTCTCGATAATTTCGTGTTTGTTTTGTGAATTTTTATTGCTCATTATCTAACTCCGTTATGCTAACTGCGCTTGTTCATCAAGTTCTAACGAGTTATTTTTCGCTGAAACTGTACGATAAACGTTATAAGCCATAACCAGCATACCTGTAACGATGAATACACCGCCTAAGAAACGCATAACATAGAAAGGATGAGAGGCTTCTAACGACTGTACAAAGCTGTACATTAATGTACCGTCAGAGTTAACTGCACGCCACATTAGACCTTGCATTACACCTGAAATCCACATTGCAACAATGTATAAAACAACACCTACAGTGTGTAACCAGAAGTGTGTATTGATTAATTTAATGCTGTACATACGACCTTGCGAGAATAACGCAGGGATAAGGTGGTAAATAGCACCGATAGAAATCATCGCAACCCAACCTAATGCACCTGAGTGAACGTGACCTACAGTCCAATCTGTGTAGTGCGATAACGCATTAACAGATTTAATTGCCATCATCGGGCCTTCAAACGTCGACATACCGTAGAAAGACAATGAAACCACTAAGAAACGTAAAACTGGGTCAGTACGTAGCTTATGCCATGCACCTGAGAGCGTCATAATACCGTTGATCATACCACCCCAAGACGGTACGAATAAGATAATAGACATCACCATACCTAAGCTTTGCGTCCAATCAGGAAGCGCAGTGTAGTGAAGGTGGTGAGGACCTGCCCAAATGTAAAGAGATATAAGTGCCCAAAAGTGAACAACCGACAAACGGTATGAATAAACAGGGCGACCCGCTTGCTTTGGTACAAAGTAATACATCATACCCAAGAAACCCGCAGTTAGAAGGAAGCCTACTGCGTTGTGGCCATACCACCATTGAACCATTGCATCTACGGCACCTGCATAGATTGAATATGATTTAGTCAATGAGACTGGGACTGCCATGCTGTTAACAATATGTAGAACAGCAACGGTAATAATGAAACCAGCATAGAACCAGTTAGCTACATAAATATGCGCTACTTTGCGTTTTGCAATAGTGCCCATAAATACAATAGCGTAAGTTACCCAAACAACAGCAATTAAGATATCGATTGGCCACTCAAGTTCTGCATACTCTTTAGAACTTGAAATACCCATAGGTAGAGTAATTGCTGCTAGAACAATAACTAACTGCCAACCCCAAAAGGTAAAGGCGGCTAATTTGTCTGAAAGAAGGCGCGTTTGACATGTACGTTGTACGACGTAATAAGACGTCGCAAAAAGTGCACTTGTACCAAATGCGAAAATTACTGCGTTCGTGTGTAACGGACGAAGTCGAGAGTAAGTTAACCATGGTGTGTCAAAGTTAAGAGCTGGCCAAGCTAATTGGGCAGCTATCAGAACCCCAATACCCATGCCAACGATGCCCCAAATCACTGTCATAATAGCGAATTGGCGTACAACTTTATAATTGTACTCAGTTTGTGATGCTACTGTTTGGCTCATTTTCTGGCTTCCGCTGCAATAAATGCGTTTAGAAATGAATTACCTACTTGTAAAAGTAGGACCTACTATTATTCCAAAGTATACTATCTAAAACCCACAATATGTGGTTGTTAAAGATAATAATCTCAAGAAATACTTGTTTTTTTTGCGGTTGAAATGATAAATTTTTTGGCCTTAAAAAGATAGGTCAATTGCGTAATAATATGACATCAATCAAACTTTATTAACTTGCTGTCTATTTTTTGAGGTGATTTGTACCTTACTTGCCCATTAAAGCCGATAATCAACCAACGTGCCCAAATGTTGGGCTAATACATTAGATACTTTGAGAACCTGCATGTATATATATAGAGTATGTTTACTTTCTTTTCTACTATTCTTACTAGGTTGTGACTTTTCTGGATCAACACCAAAAGTAAATCAATCACAAACAGAGTGTAAAAATAACAACCCGTGTATTTTTCCAAATCAAGTTAAAGTTTGGCTAAGCGAAGAAACCCTATCACCAGAGACACCGTTTTCAATTTACACTCAGTTACCGACTGGTGTAACAATAACTGCAGCTAAATTAGAAGGCGTTAGCATGTATATGGGTTACATTCCCGTACAATTTAAAAATCAGGGCAGCGTTTGGGTAGCTAATACCATGGTAGGGATTTGCTCAGAAAAAAACATGGTGTGGAAGCTTATTCTTACTACTGTCGATACAAACACTGGTATAAGTGAAAATGTTGAATATTTTTTTAACGTTACCTATTAAAGGCTTTCTACTCAGGCGTGGTTTTTAACTGCGCCATTCCCGTAAAATTATAGCGGCAAAGCCAAATGCCTCACATTTAATAGTTATTTGCAATTAAAGTACATCTGATAAAATAACCATTCTTAATAAAGCTTTTACATACCCATTTACCTTCCAAGTTTATAACTTAAGCTCTGCTTGGCTTACTTATTCAATTGTGCTCATACGTGCAATAAAGCACCTATATCATTTATATGTAGATTTATCGAATGGACCCACTTTGATAGCCGTTTTTAGTTTAATTGGCAGCCCGTCTTAAACCTTCAATACACATAAAATTTGCATGATTAAAACTTATAACAAAAAAATTCAGACTAAATAAACAATCTACTTGCATAAATATGGTTAGGAATTAACACCTAGTTTTACCGTTTTAATAACGAGCTGTGATTAACATGTTAATTTTCCTGTTTAGGGCACATTATTGTAATAATTACATTTGATTACAAACTCTACTCATTTGATTTCAGCTGTGTTTTTTATGTGATTGCTTGGTCTTTAGTTTATGATTTTTAACTGTTTTTATTAATTAACAATGAAACATACTGTAACCTTTGTTCCTTTCGTGGGACGTCTTAATTTTCATTGGTTGCATAGTGATCGTTCGTTAAGTTTTCATTCAGTTAAAGGCGCCTAAGTTGCTCCCGCTCACTCAAAATTCTCATAAAAGTGAGCATTACCAATTTAGGTAAATTTTCAACAAGTAGGGTTCATCCATGAAAAAATCAACTCTTGGTTTAGCTGTAATTGCAGCGATCCCAATGTTCTCAAGTGTTCAGGTTTTAGCTGCAGACGAAGCAGCAAAGTCAATTGAAAAAATTCAAGTAACGGGTTCTCGTATTAAGCGTTCAGATATGGAAACTGCTAGCCCAGTTACACTTATCGGTGCCGATGAAATTAAAGCATCAGGTGCAACATCTGTAGATAGCGTATTACAACAAATGACGGCTACGGGTGGTGCAATGACAAACCCTGGCGTTAATAATGGCTCTGGCGGTGGTGCATCTATAGATTTACGTGGTTTAGGTTCACAGCGTACTTTAGTACTTGTTAATGGTCGTCGTATGATCAATTCAGGTACTGGTGCGGCTTCAACGGTTGATTTAAATACTATTCCAGTATCAATGATCAAACAAATTGAAGTACTTAAAGACGGTGCTTCTGCTGTATACGGCACAGATGCTGTAGCGGGTGTTGTAAATATTATCCTTAAAAATGACTTTGAAGGTTTAGATTTAAACGTCAACACAGCCATGACTTCAAAACATGATGCGTCAGAAACATCAATCGACTTTACCTTAGGTACAACATTTGACAAAGGTAATATGGTTTTTGGTATTCAATACACTGATCGTGGTGAAGCAAGTCAAGGTGATCGTGGTTTCTCATCATGTCCTTTATTTGAAGGCGAAAATGGACTTTTCTGTGGCGGTTCTTCATTCAGCGAAGGCGGCCATATTTACAATGTTAATACAGCTAATATCATCAACGATAAAGGTGAAATCGAGAAGCAGGGTGTTGCTAACGATGCTGGTTTAAGTGGCCTTGGCGGTAATTTACACCGTTATACCGATGAAAACGATGCATACAACTATGCGTCTAAAAGCTACCTATACACACCTATGGAACGCTTAAACATCACAGGTTTAGGTAATTACGAACTAAATGATGACACAATGCTTTTCAGTGAGTTTACTTATACTAAACGCTGGTCAGAGCAAAAGTTAGCACCACAGCCTATCAACTTTGGCTTTAAATATACCGAAGATATGGGTGACAGCTTACTGTCACAAACTTATGATAAGCGACAAGTCGTTAACGGTGCATTTGTAAAAGATGCTAATGATAATTACGTTACAACACCGACTAATTACGCCTATGGTGACGAAATAAGCTACCGTCGTCGTATGGCTGAAAGCGGTACTCGTGACTTATCGCAAACAGTTGATACTGTTCGAGTTGTTGTGGGTGCTGAAGGTATTATTGGTGATTATTCATGGGATGCATCAGCAAACTTTGGTCGCAATGATTCCGTTGATAAAATGAGTAACCTGCACAATGTTTCCGCCATCACAGAAGACTTAGCAGCAGGTACATTTAAGCCTTTAAATGAGGCATCTTGGTCACAAGAAAACATTCAAGATTATATATACACAGAGCAAAACTCAGGTGGAAGCCAGTTATTTATTTTGGCAGCTTCATTATCTGGTGAAATGTTCGAACTACCTGCTGGTTATGCTGCATTTGCAGCGGGTGTAGAGCGTCGCCAAGAAAAGGCATGGTATAATCCTGATTCAATTGCTGCTCAAGGTCTAGGTAACGATCCACGTGTAGATCCAACAAGTGGTGGATTTGATGTGAATGAGGCTTATGTTGAGTTTGCATTACCCTTACTATCTGAGCTTCCATTTGCAGAATATGTTGAATTAAGTGCGGCAATCCGTGCGTTTGATTACAGCACTTTTGGTTCTGATGAAACATGGAAACTTGGTTTTACTTGGAAAGCAAATGATGAATTGATGTTCCGTGGCGTACGTTCAACCGCATTCCGTGCTCCAACGGTAGATGAGTTATACTCTGGTAATGCGCCATCTTATGAGCAAGTAAAATACCCAGGTGCTGATAGCCAGGCAGAAGTAACTGTGGGCGGTAATCAAAATCTAACACCAGAAGAAGCTGATACATTAACGTTTGGTGTGGTGTACGAACCACAATGGTTTGAAGGTTTCTCAATGACCGTAGATTACTACGACATTGAAATCGAAAATGCTATTTCAACATACAACAACCAATTCGTTGTTGATCAATGTATTGGTAATGCAAACAGCAGTTCAAACGAACTTTGTGCAAGCACAGGTGCAATTTTACAAGCTGATGGTCGAATTGTTTTCAATAATCAGCTTCGTAATATTGGTTCTGAAAAAACATCTGGCATTGACTTAAATCTGAAGTATTCATTTGATGCATTAGGCTTAAGCTGGAGAGCTGGCCTTGATACAACATATTTAGATGAATACGTTGTTGATACGGGTGCTGTTGTAGATTACGCTGGTTACATTACGGGTGGCGCTGGTAGTTACGCAGATATCAAATCAAACTTTAACTTAATAGTTAAAGGAGATAACTGGGATGCAACTTATGAAGCACGCTACATTGCTGGCCTAGATAGCTTCGCATGTATTGATGGTGAGACATGTTATGCACCTTCAACGCCTTCAGTTGTGTACCATGACATTAGTGGATCTTACTTAATTAATGATACAGTGACATTGTCTGCAGGTGTTAATAACTTATTTGATAAAGAGCCACCGTATTACTCAGGTAATAACGATTCAAACACTGACCCGTACACGTTTGATACGTTAGGTCGTCGTTTATTCGCTGGCGTAAACGTTAAGTTCTAATTTTAATTCATTAGAACTATTAAAAGGCCTAGTTTTTACTAGGCCTTTTTTGTTGAACAAAATTAAAGAGGCACGTAAACTCAG
Organism: Pseudoalteromonas sp. TB41; assembly: GCF_000497975.1. Classification (NCBI taxonomy): domain Bacteria; kingdom Pseudomonadati; phylum Pseudomonadota; class Gammaproteobacteria; order Alteromonadales; family Pseudoalteromonadaceae; genus Pseudoalteromonas; species Pseudoalteromonas sp. TB41. The sequence continues at coordinate 42,498 of NZ_AUTH01000036.1, forward strand.
GTAGATAACCGAAGGAGGCATCATTGTTAAAGCAAGACGAAAATTTATCGTTTGTTATTGAACCGCAACTATCACCGCGTGCAGAGCAGCGTCTCGATCTTTATTTTTCTATCCCAAACGAAATGGGTATTAACGCGCAAACACTCAGCGAAGAGTCTTACTTTAATAACCAATTTAAATCTTTTGTAGCCTATAACGCGAATAACATTCATCTTCCATTGGTACGAAGCCGCTTTGTGAGTAAAAACAAAGGTGAGCAGCAAGATTACCGACAAAATTTAAATTTATATTGTTATCAAGTGCGTCTGGCAATTGATGCCGATATTAAAGATGCGTTAAAAATTCAAGAAAGCGATGAGTTTTATCAACGAGCCATGGAGCTCTGTGAACAAAGCCAAAGCCTACTTAGAAAACTCAGACGTTACACCCCAGATAACGAAAAGCTGATCCCGTTTTATACTAATGCTGATAACTACCTAAGCTGGCAAATTGAACAAACTTTTTTAAAGCTACTTGATGAAGGCCCGCGTAGTAGCGATCACGCTAAAGAACGAAACGACTTATTAAACTTTTGTAAGTCAGAGAGTGAGTATCGAGCAGAGCAGCAATATAATTCTGATTCAACACTTAAAGACGCCAACAGAATTACTAATAAGATGCGTTTACTCCAGCGTTTAATAGAGCATGGAGTGATTTTACAGCGCCAAACACGCTATCTTAATAGCTATTTAAAGCGGTTGGTAAAAGGCTCTGTAACAGCTGTTATAATGGCTTTTGTGATGGTGGTTATTTTAAATGCGCGTTCTACCTTTACTGAAATAACCGCTTCATTAATTCTAATTTTAGGGGTTATTTACGGGCTGAGAGAAATATTTAAAGAAGATATTACCCGTATTATTTGGCGTGCTATTGTGCGAGGGCGGCCAAAATGGCGCTTTATTTTTAAAAACAGTATCACAAAAGATAAAGTGGCGAGTCAGTTTATTTGGTTAGAGTACACCCGGTTTAAAAAAATCCCCAAAGAAGTGAGGAAAATTTTTTCTAAGCGTCGTCAGCAAAACAAACAGGCGGCGCAATGGCTGCATTTTGCTAGTGAAACCCGGGTAAGTGCTAAAGAATTTTTGCCAGGCTACGATAGCTTGCAGCAAACGCTACAATTTAATCTCGCGCCGTTTGCACGTTATTTAAAAAAAGGGGAAGGGAAGCTCTATCATTTAGAAAACAATAAAATTTCTAAACAGGGAGTAGAAAGGCGCTATCAGTTAAACATGGTATTGGTTCTAACCGAACCGGATAAAACGCTCTATCAGCGTTACAAAATCACTTTAAACCGCAGTAAAATAGTCAACATAGAGCTTATTTACACCAGCGATGCAAAAAAAGAGGAATAACATACGTTATTCCTTTGTTGTCCTTATTTATCCGTTAGCCCTTTTTTGCTGTAAAGCGTTACTTTGTCTGATACCAGGGTAATTTCGATGTTTTTAGCGTCATCACCCCAAGTACAGCTAGTATGTAATGTTTTTTCTACACAGTTATCAGCACTGCCTAAAAGTGCTTCAACTTCTGTTTTGTCCATACCAATTTTAATTTTTTCGTAATTTTCCATGCTTACTTTTGAACAAGCAGCAAGACTCAGTGCTGCAGCAATTATTAGGAGCTTCTTCATTATTATTTTCCTACTGTTAATGGTTAAATTTTCGAATTTGTACAATCATACCCATACGAGGATGATCAAAGTAATGAATATCTTCGCTAAAAACGCGTCTAAATTGTGAAAAACGGGCTGATTCTAGCTCACCATTATCTTGCTTTTCACTAATATCGAAATCCGCATTAATGTATAAATAATGGCGTAAATGTATTTTCAATAAGCCATCTAACTCCCATTTCATGGTCGGAGACTGTGCTTCATTAAACAATGGCTCAGGAGTATCAAGTAAGCTAATAAAGTCAGAATTGGCGTAACTAAAACCGGTGTTCATATTGTTTTTTAATTGGTTGCCTGCAAATAAGTGCATACTAGGGGAGCGTGATTTACTTGCGCCTTCAAACCGCCAGCCGGTATGTAATATAGGGGTGAGTCCTTTGCGGTCTAAAGCTTGGCGTTGTTGTTCAAACTGCAGTTGTTCAGGAGCGAGCAGGTAAGTTTGCTCCATCGTATCTTGTACTGGTGCTTGAGGGGTTACTGGCAGCACATCGTAACTTTTTACATAATCAATGCTGTCGTTACACGCTGCAGACTGTGGGTTTGAATTAACCAAAGTGTCAGCAAATGTACGTGTTTGAAAGCGTGGGTCACCGTTTATACACGCGTCCATTGCTTGGTTTTTATAAGCAGAGGCCAATAAATCTAAGGTGTTTTTATCTTCAATGGCGTCATGCTTTAAGCTAAAGTCTTCTTGTAAGTAAGGAGCAGGGCGCTGTTTAAATATTAACACTTCTACTTCAAACCAGCGCTCTGCAAATGCAGTACTGCTAAATAAGCAGCATAAAATAACCAGCGATTTTTTCAGCAACATTAATGGCTAACCTTTTTTTCGAAATCTGCAATCATAGCAGTGATCATTTTTAAGCGTTCACGGGCATTCGCCTCGCTAATGGCAAAGCGTAATTTATTTGCGCCATCCATTTTATAAATGTGTGGCGCACTTTGTATCAAACCAATAATGAAGCTAGGATTAACCTTGGTATTTTGACTAAACTCAAAGTAGCCTCCTTTCGGGTTAGCTTCTATTTTGGTTATGCCCAAATTGCTCGCCTGCATTTTTAGTTGTTGTAAACTAAATAGGTTTTTAGCTGCATCAGGTAATAAACCAAATCGATCTATCAATTCTACTTGCAGTTCATCAATATCAGCAAGGTTAGCACAACTTGCTACACGCTTGTACATACCTAAACGCGCGTTAACATCATGAATATAATCATCAGGTAACAAGGCAGGTAGCTTTAAATCAACTTCGGTTTGTTTTTGTAATAAATTTTCAAGGGTTGGCTCTTGACCATTTTTAAGCGCGTTAACAGCCTGTTCAAGCATTTCCATGTATAAATTAAAGCCAATGGTTTGCATTTGTCCAGATTGATCGTCTCCTAATAGCTCACCGGCACCACGAATTTCTAAATCGTGGGTTGCTAAGGCAAAGCCTGCGCCTAAATCTTCTAATGAGGCAATGGCATCTAAACGCTTTTTCGCATCTTTAGAGAGCGCTTTAGGGTTACCTGTGAGTAAATAAGCATAGGCTTGGTGATGACTTCTACCAACACGTCCGCGTAATTGATGCAGCTGAGCAAGACCGAGTTTATCGGCTCTGTCCATAATAATGGTATTTGCTGTGGGTACATCAATGCCGGTTTCAATAATCGTAGTACATACCAGTACATTGTATTTTTGGTGATAAAAATCGGTCATGATCTGCTCAAGCTCTTGCTCTCGCATTTGCCCGTGGGCTGAGGTAACTGTTGCCTCAGGCACCCATTCGCTAATTTCTTGAGCAACACGCTCAATGGTTTCTACATTGTTGTGTAAAAAGTACACCTGGCCGCCGCGTTTAATTTCACGCAGTACCGCTTCGCGAATAAGCTCTTCGTCGCGTTGGCGCACAAACGTTTTAACGGCTAAGCGTTTAGCCGGTGGGGTAGCAATAATAGATAAATCGCGCATACCACTCATGGCCATATTTAAAGTACGGGGGATAGGCGTAGCGGTCAGGGTGAGTATGTCAACATCAGCTCTCAGGGCTTTAATTTTTTCTTTTTGGCGCACCCCAAATCGGTGTTCTTCATCAACAATTAACAGGCCTAAATCTTTAAAGTTGATGTCTTGTTGAATTAGTTTGTGCGTGCCAATAACCACATCAAGCTTGCCATTACTCATTTTTTCAAGGGTTTCTTTTTGCTCTTTGGTCGAATTAAAACGTGACAGCACACCCACTTCAATTGGAAAATCAGCAAAGCGGTCTTTAAAGTTATCGTAGTGTTGTTGAGCAAGTAGGGTGGTAGGGACTAAAATAGCCACCTGCTTATTATCGTTAACCGCAACAAACGCTGCACGCATTGCTACTTCGGTTTTACCAAAGCCTACATCACCACAGATTAAGCGATCCATGGCTTGTTTTGATTGCATATCACCCAGTACAGCTTCAATAGCGTTACGTTGATCATCCGTTTCTTCAAACGGGAAGCTATCACTAAATTGACGATAAGCTTGGCCATCCAGCGTAAATTTATTACCCGGCTTTGCTTGGCGCTGAGCGTAGATATCGAGCAATTCAGCAGCGACATCGCGTACTTTTTCAGCGGCGCGTTTTTTTGCCTTATCCCACGCATCAGAGCCGAGCTTATGCAGTGGGGCACTGGCTTCTTCACCGCCAGAGTAACGGCTAAGCATATGAAGCGCTGATACCGGCACATAGAGCTTTGCTTCACCGGCATAAATAATGGTTACAAATTCAGTAACCACACCGGCAGCATCAATTGTTTGCAGTCCTTGATAACGGCCAACACCATGGTCAAGGTGCACAACCGGTTGGCCTTCTTTTAACTCTGCTAAGTTACGAATTAGCGCATCTTGGCTTGCTTCATACTTGTGCTTACGGCGTCTGCGTTGCGATACTTTAATTCCAAGCAATTCTTGCTCAGTAATAATGCTCAGGCTAGGTTTTGTGCTAAGCACGACACTTTGTTCAAGTGGGCTTACAATTAAACCAACGTCACTACTGCTGTTGGTAAATTGCTCAAAAGTATCAAATTCTTTAAATTTTAAGCCGCTGGGTTTTAATATACTCAGTAAGGATTCACGTCGACCATCCGACTCAACACTAATGACAACTCGGCCTTTTTTCTTTTTTTGCTCTGCCACATAGCTAATGAATGCGTTGTAAGGTTCATGTTGTTTATGATCAATGCGGACATTGGGTAATTCATTAACGGCAAGGTTTTTATTGCCTGCTTTAGTGCCCAATTTTGCTTGCGATAAACGAATGCGGCCATAATTGCCCAGGTTTGAAAATAGCTCATTGATAGGCTGATACAATTCATCCGGCGGTAAAAGTGGGCGTAAGGGATCCACACGGCGGTTTTCATAGCGTACATTAACGTCGTGCCAAAAGTTATCCGCCGCATGTTCTAAATCGCCTAATTGCATCACGGTCGTTGATTCAGGCAAATAGTCAAAAATAGTCGCCAAGCCATCAAAAAATAATGGCATGTAGTATTCAATACCTCCAGGCCAGTTACCTTTACTAACTTGCATATAAACAGAGTCTTGCTCTGCGCTTGCGCCAAACTTTTCACGATAGTTTATTCTAAAGCGTTCAATATCCGTGTCGTTAGTGGGGAATTCATGGGCAGGAAGTAACTCAATTTTTTCTACTTTTTCATCTGAGCGTTGTGTTTCCACATCAAATAAGCGAATGGTATCAAGCTCGTCATCAAAAAAATCGAGCCTAAATGGGTGTTTACTGCCCATCGGGTATAAATCAACAATAGAGCCACGTATTGCATATTCGCCATGCTCCATAACTTGTTGCACGTGCATGTAACCCGCTTGCTCTAAGTTTTCACGCAAAGCGTGGGTGTCTAATCTATCGCCCACTTTAAAATTAAGCGTTGAACCATATATAAACGAAGCTGGGGCCGTGCGCAGCATCAGCGTTGATACAGGCATAATGAGCACGCTTTGTTGCTCGTTTTTCAGGGTATTAAGCGTTGCTAAGCGCGCGGAAATAATATCTTGATGGGGAGAGAAATGATCATAAGGCAATGTCTCCCAATCCGGAAATATCATTACCGGATTATCAGGAAGCAAATACTCTAATTCGGTTTCAAGGCGCAAAGCACTTGGTGTATCTGGCGTAACTATTAACACTAAGTTATCTTGTTGTTTTACACCTTGTGCAATGGCAATGCTCAAGCCACTGCCTAAAAGCTCGCCCCATTGAATTTTATCTTTTTGAGATTTTACCCAAGGCAAGGCTGCCCATTGCTCAAACGCCATTAATTACTCCATTAAATTAGGCTCTTAGCTGCTAAGAGCCATACTATTATTTAGTCGCGATAGATTTTTGTTAAATCTTGATAATGATCAATTCTGCGGTCGCGTAAATACGGCCAGATACGTCTTACGTTCTCGCTGCGTTTTTGATCAAGTTCAACCATTAATATTTGTTCACTTTGATTATCGGCCTCTGCCAATATTTCGCCTTGGGGACCTGCAATAAACGAGTTACCCCAAAATTGAATGCCGTCACTTTGTCCACTCGGGTCGCGCTCAAGACCAACACGATTACAGCTAATCACCGGAACGCCATTGGCTACCGCATGGGCTCGTTGGCTAATAACCCAAGCATCTTTTTGACGGGTTTGCTCGTCTTTATCATCGCGTGGATCCCAGCCTATGGCCGTTGGATAAATTAAAAGCTCTGCACCTGCCATCGCCATTAAACGCGCCGCTTCAGGAAACCACTGATCCCAACACACCAGTACGCCAAGTTTGCCCACTGAGGTTTGAATAGGCTCAAAGCCTAAGTCGCCAGGAGTAAAGTAAAACTTTTCATAAAAGCCAGGGTCATCCGGTATATGCATTTTACGGTATTTACCGGCAATACTGCCGTCTTTTTCGAGCACCACTGCGGTATTGTGATAAAGGCCTGTAGCGCGCTTTTCAAATAAAGACGCGACAATCACGATACCAAGCTCTTTAGCAAGTTCACCTAACGTATTACTACTCGGCCCAGGTATTGTTTCGGCTAAATCAAAGACGTCGACATCTTCGGTTTGGCAAAAGTATAAACTACGGTGTAACTCTTGTAGCACAACAAGTTGTGCACCTTGACTGGCTGCATCGCGAATGCCAGCAATTGATTTTTCAATATTGTGTTCAGCGTTGTCACTGTTGCTTTGTTGCACTAAGGCAACTGATAAATTTGCAGGGCTTGTCATTGTGCTGCTCCAGCTAAAAATCCACGAGGTAATTGCATTGTAATGCAGTGAAGACTGCCAAATTGCTCAATAATAGGTAAACAATTTACCCCAATAATTGTGTGATCTGGGTATGCTTTTTGAACCTGTGCTAACGCGCGTTGGTCGTTTACATCGTTATAAGTAGGCACTAATACCGCATTGTTAATAATTAAGTAATTTGCATAGGTGGCGGGTAAGCGCGTGTTTTCATCATCGTACACGGCTTTTGGCCATGGCAACTCAATTAGCTTATATGGGGTGCGATCGGCAGTTTTAAAGCTTTGTAGTTGCTTTTGCATGGCATTAAGCGCGCTGAAGTGCTCATCGCTTTTATCGTCACATTGCACATACACAAGGGTATTATTTGGTGCAAAACGCACTAAGGTATCAATGTGGCTGTCGGTGTCGTCACCTGCTAAATAGCCATGATCAACCCATAAAAAGTCTGTTGCGCCCAAGTGCGCTTTTAAAAGCGCTTCTATGTCACTTGGGTTTAAATTTGGATTACGGTTTTTATTAAGCAAACATTCGCTGGTTGTTAGCAACACACCATGCTCGTTTATTTCAATACCGCCACCTTCAAGTACCATATCGAGCGCTTGATAGTGGTTTTTTTTGCTACTTAACTCTTTTACCAAAGTACGATTAATTTGATTATCTAATGCGCTTTCAAATTTATTGCCCCAACCATTGAAAGTAAAATCATATACTTTTAGTTGCTCAGGTGAGTCAATAGCGCTACAAGTAAGCGGGCCATGATCGCGCGCCCACGTATCGTTGGTAGGGGTTACTACAAAATGAACACGATTCAAAGGGATGTTAGCGCTATTTAGCAATGCTGTAATATGCATTTTTAAGGCGCTATTATGCGCCACAATGACAAGCTTTTGCTGCGTTGTTATATGCTTAGCAAGCTCAATATATACAGGTTCTACACGGGCTAAATTATCAGCCCAATCTGTGTCTTTATGCGGCCATGTAAGCATAACAGCGTCTTGCTCGGCCCATTCAGGTAAAAGTCTAAAGTTCATGGATTTTTAATACAAATAAAGATGGGGCTAGTTTAGCAGTTCAATTACTGCTAAGTCACTTCTAAATGAGCGTTTGGCTCACAATTTTAAAGCGATTTGAGAAGTAAATAAACGCTAGCTTTTATCGTTTGTACTCTCTTTGGCTTTTTCAAGTTGCTGGCGCTTTTTAAGCTGGCGAGTTTGCGCATGTAAGCTGGCTCTTACAACCAGCTCTTGGTCGCTGTCTCTTATTGATACAAATAACAGAGTATATTGGTAGTGCTCATTATCCTGTTTTTCAATGGCAACCACTTCGCTATAACAATACACTGCAGAGGCCTCGTGTTGTAAAAAAAGTTTAGTACGAAACTTTTGCCCTAATGTATACAAATGTTCACTGGTAAACTTAATGCCGCCACCGCCGTAACTGTCGCAATAGATAGAGTTATCTTCTGGTTGTTCAGAGGCTAAAATATGACTCATGATCAAATCTATTTTGCGCGACTGAGCTTGTAAAAAAGTAGTTAGTTCTTGGGCAATATCACCTAAATTACGCAATGGGCCTAAGGCGCTTTGCTCTAAACTGCTTACTTCGTTAGCAAGTTTAAATAAAGGCGGAATATCAGCCTCAAGTTCAGCTAAGCTTTTTGGCACAGCCGAATCATCTACGGCAAACAGATTGACGCGATTACTTTCATCAATTTGAAAATAAAGCTCAAAATCTGATAATTTTTGATTATTCATATGTAACTCCTATCCGTTAATAGTAGCGTTGCGACTACTAAATTACTACACAACACGCCAATAAAATTAAGCTAAATATCTGTTTGCCCTCATTATAAAAAGCCAAATCAACTAAAATTGCGCTAACTTTCAATATTTACCAAACAGGCATAATGATTAAAAAAGTTTTAAAAGGTAATACGTTTACATTGCACTATGTATGTTAGCAACTAATAAATAACCAATAATTAACAAAACTCCTTGTAATTAGCCCTAAAACTCGTAATCTTACGGTAATAATAATAACAAGGGACTACCCACGTGGCTCGAGGACTTAAATTAGCCAGTACATTCTCAGACATATCCACGCAACTGCGGCGTTTCGTGTCTAAAATTGTGTTGCCTGACGATGTTGATGATATTGTTCAAGAAACCTTTGTTAAAAGTTATGAAGCCGAATTAAAGCAAGATATTCAATACACCCGTAGTTACATGTTAAAAACAGCTAAACACCTAGCACTTAATCATATAGCTAAATGGGATAATAAATTTAGCACCCCTTTAAATCACGAAACTGAACTCCCCAAATTGCTTAAATCAATGCAATTAGAAGACGAATACACCTCTAAAGAGCGTTTTTTATTATTTTGTCGGGCGACTGAGCAATTAAGTCCTGTTGTAAGAAAGTGCTTTATTTTAAAAAAAGTCTATGGGATGAGCCAAAAAGAGATCGCACAGCAAATGCAGCTAAGTCAAAGTACGGTAGAAAAACATATTGCCAAAGGGTTATTAAATACCATGCTATATATGCGCGAACAGTCACACGATGAGAGCGACCATTGCCAACAAAGTGCGGACATAATGAGGGCAGCAAAATGAATAACATCCATCAATTTACCTCAAAAGAATTAATATTAGAAAAAGCATCGCAATGGATCAGTGCTATTGACCGTGGCCTTACAAAAGAAGAGCAAGAACAATTTAAACTGTGGATGCTACAAAGTACTGCTCATCAAAATGCGGTGTATGAATTAGCTCAGCTTTGGGATGACCTGAGTGTACTTAACGAACTCAGCGTATTATTTCCAAATAAACAACCGGCTAATAGCAAAACAAAGCCTGCGTATGTATTTGGCATGGCAGCAAGTATTGTTGCTGCATTAATGATGTGCAGCTATTTATTGCTAAATATAGATAGCAATTTCAACAAAAATTTAGCCAAGGTAAATTATACAAAAATTTATAAAACAAAAGTTGGCGAGCAAGCAACCTATGTTTTACCAGATGGCACAATTGTACAACTTAATACCAATAGCTCATTGGAAGTCGCTTATAGCCAAGGCCGTAGGCAATTGTTACTAAGTCGTGGCGAGGGGCGTTTTAATGTTGCTAAAGATGCATCACGCCCATTCAGCGTGATGGCCGGTGATAAAAGCTTTACCGCTCTCGGTACTGTATTTAATGTGCAGCGCAATACTTCGTCAGATCTCGAGCTGGTTGTTACTGAGGGTAAAGTGATGATCACCGATCCTAGCGTTGCTGTTAATGCTGATGATTTTAAAGCGTATCAACAAGCTGATAATAACAATCATGAAATTCGTCAAATTAATGCCAATATTGTGATTTCCGGTGAAAAAGCCATTATTGAACAAAGCGTTACCAAACCAATCACACAGTTATCGGTTGATGATGTACAGCGTGACTTAGCTTGGCAAAATGGCATGTTGATATTTAATGGTGAGCAACTGGTTGATGCCTTAAACGAAGTCAGCCGTTATACCGCTACGCGATTTGAACTATCATCTGATGAGTTAGCGCGCATAAAAGTGGCCGGTGTCTTTAAAGCGGGTGATGTGGCAGGCCTGTTAGAGAGCTTACAAAATAATTTTTCGATTGAACATGAACGTTTAGGCGAGCATGTTGTTAGCCTAAAATATCAAAAAAAATCATAGGTAATCGTAATGAAAATCACACCATTGCTAATCAATGTTGCTCATAAGGGTGTAAAAAGTAATTTAAAGATTAAAAAAATGATAAAAAACTATAGAGGATTTTTGTTTGCTAACTGTTTATATAAGTTGCGCAGTAACCATACGTGCCATTTAACTCAATTTGGCCTTGTTGCACCGCTGTTTTTAAGTATCAGTGTGTATGCAAGTCAAACCGAGGGGCAAATGATGCAATTTGATATAAAAGCGCAACGAGCAGACAAAGCCTTAATAGAATTTGCTAAGCAAACAGAACAAACTGTGGTTTTTTCGTATGAACTTGCCAAGCAATACGAAGCAAATTCGTTGTATGGATTTTATTCTCAACTTGATGCACTAAAAGCATTACTGGCTGAGACACAGCTCGATGCGGTTGTTGATCAAAATGGTTTACTGAGTATTAAACTCAAACAAATCAATAGGAAAGATAACAACATGATGAAGCTTTCAGGAGTTAGTGCAGCTGTATTACCTGCTTTACTTGCAGTTAATTCACAAGGAATCAATGCCGCTGAACAAAGCGCAGAACAAAACATCGAAAAAATTGCTATTGTAGGTAGTCGTGTGGCAGGGCGCTCAGTTGAAGACTTACCTGTCCCCGTTGATATTTTAAGTGCAGAAGCACTCGAAAATACCGGCCAAACAGAAGTTGGCCGCATGCTTCAAGCTATTGCACCTTCTTTTAACTTTTCAAGTTCATCTATCAGTGATGGTACTGACGCATTAAGACCAGCAACGCTACGTGGCCTAGGGCCAGATCAAACGTTGGTATTGATCAATGGTAAGCGTCGTCACCAAGCCAGTATTATTCACATTAATACTTCGGTGGGGCGTGGTACGGCGGGTACCGATATGAACGCTATTCCAGCCTCAGCAATTAAACGTATTGAAGTACTGCGTGATGGCGCTGCGGCTCAATATGGTTCTGATGCAATTGCCGGTGTTATAAATATTGTGCTCAAAGATGGCAGCGAAGGTGGTAAAGCCGCTATTAACTACGGTGAGTATTCAGAAGGTGATGGCGAAACTGTTAACATCGACTTTAATAAAGGCTTTGCTTTAGGTGACAATGGTTATTTAAATACAACTATAAACTACCGTGACCGCGCACCAACTAACCGTGCAGGGCTTCATGGTTCATGTCAATTTTATGGTTGTACTGAGCTCAGTGACGGCACGTTACTGGCAGGCGACCCGCGTGAACTAACCGCGCCACGCGATACATTTAGAATTGGCGATGCCGACTCTCAACAATTTGGTTTAACGGTTAACACCGGCTACGAATTAGGAGCGGGTGAACTATACGGTTTTATTACCTACTCAACGCGTGATAACGAATCAGCAGCATTTTTCCGTCATAATGCCAATGCCGGTGGTAACCCAGTATTACAAGATGGTGATGCGACAGTTCCGGCTGGCTTTTTACCAAAAATAAACACTACGATTGACGATATTTCATATAACTTTGGTTATAAAACGCAGTTTGATAACGACTCAAGCTTAGACTTATCGTACACCTATGGTGAAAACAGCATTGATTACACCACTAGCGATACGATTAATGCCTCTTATGCCAACTTCTTACGTTACGACCAAGGCTTGAGCGCCGCAGATATTCGCGCCACTATTCCACGTGAAGGTTACGCGTATGGTATGGAGTTATCACTGCAAACGATTAATCTTGATTTTACTCAAAATTTTGATGATTACTCATTAGCAATGGGCGCAGAAATACGCACCGATGAGTACCGTATTTTAGAGGGCAGCAAATACGCATACCGCGATTACGATACCAACAATGGTGTTAATATTTATGATGGACTGAGCGGTGGTATTGGTAGCGAAAATGCATCAGGTGGCACACAAGGCTTTGGTGGTTCATCGCCAGCATCGTCGGTTGATGAGTCGCGCGATGTGATCTCGTTTTACTTAGACGCTGAAGCTTACGTTATTGAAGATGTGATTATCTCAGGGGCGTTACGTTACGATAATTACAAAGGATTTGGCGATACAGTTAACTTTAAACTCGCGGGTAACTGGTCACTAACCGAAGATATTTCACTTCGTGGTGCATTAAGCTCAGGATTTAGAGCGCCTTCAATGCAGCAGTTGTACTTTAACAATATTAGCACGCAGTTTGTTGTTGGTCCTGATGGCTATTTAGTGGCTGAAGAAGTGGGCACGTTTAGAAACGATTCAACACTGGCGCAAAGTTTAGGTATTCCTAAGTTAACAGAAGAGAAATCACAAAACCGCAGTTTAGGTATTGTTTATAATGTAAGCGATAATATTAATGTAACGCTTGATTACTACTCAATCGATATTGACGACCGTATTGTAATTAGTAATCGCTTAGGCAAAGGTTTATCAAACAGTCTTGATGCCGCGTTATTGAGCTCGGATGCTGGTGCAGGACAGTTTTTCTTAAATGGGGCTGACACAGAAACGCAAGGTATCGACTTTGTAGCTACATGGAATACAGAAGGCCTAGGCGGCACGCTTGATTTTACATTAGCGGCCAACTTTACCGAAACCGATGTGGTGTCGTTATTTACACCTGCAGGCTCTGGTCTTGAAACCGTGCCAGTCGATGATGTGTTTTCTGATCAAGAAATTTCTATCATTGAAGAATGGCAACCAGAAGATCGCATTAACTTAAGTGCGCTTTATCGCCGTGACGATTGGACTGTTAATTTATCACTTAATCGTTTTGGTGAGTACACAGTTGAAGATGGCGGTCGCCAGACTTACGGTGCTGAAATTTTAACTGACATTAAAGTTAATTACTTTGTAACTGATAATTTATCGGTAAACATTGGCGCAAATAACTTATTTGATGTTTATCCAGATGAAAACACCATAGGTAATTCACGTTCAGGTACTATTGTAGATGCTCAAGGTAATACCATTGTCAGCAGTGATGGGGTATTTAAGTACTCTCGTCGTTCAGCGCCATTTGGTTTTAACGGTGCTTACTACTACGTAGGTGCAGAATACCGCTTTTAATAAGGGTCTGTTGACCTTTTTGGATTAAAATTTGTTCAAACTAGGAGCGGTTTAATCGCGGCGCGAGGTTTGTAACCTAGTGGGCTAAGTAAAAACCGAGCAACAAAGAGTAAATCGCCCCTAGGCAGAACCCTTCGGGCAGCGCCTGTTTGGTATTGATGCGGCGTTATCGCCTATTTATGGGGAATAACCACACCACATAGGCTCTGTCTTGCCTAAATACCAAACAGACTGCTGCAAATTCAACCTTAAAAGGTCAACAGACCCTAATAACTCTCCTATTGTTATTTAACAACCAAAGGGCCGTAAGGCCCTTTTATAGTTTTTAAACTTAATGTTTTTGCATTTTACTCATTTCAGCATGACAGCTTTGCATGGTAAGCAATACCTTTGACAGCGCCGCTTCACAATCATGTGATTGAGGCTTTTTTAACGCTGTTTTGATTTCTTCTAAGGTTTTATCTTCTACTTCTTCAAGCTCTTTAATGTAGGTTTGGTCGTTATCGCTAGTGAATGTACTGAGTAAAGCGGTAAATGCTCTGCGTGCTTCTACCGCGAACGAAGAGCCATCTTCACGTGCACCTTGTTGATTAATTGCATAGGGTTGTAAGCTTTCAACACTTACTTTGCGGGCGTCAATCATGCGCTGAAATAATGCACTTACGCTAGGATCTTGTACTTTATCTTGTGCTTTTTCGTAAAAGTCGATACCGCTATTCATTACTTGGATAATGTCGGTGATATGATTTATCTCTTGTCCTTGATGGGTGCTCATAATAATGACCTCTGTTAATTTTAAATATATAGATAACTAAGCAAGCGGCATTCCAACGCGGTTTTATTTTTTAACTAATTGTTTTTCATGGTTTTATTATTATGGGGAGGTCTAGGCAAGCTTGCTAACATGCTGCTAGCAAGCAAAATTTACATAAAAGCATGTAAGAAGGTTATTTAAGCTCTTCAGCTACTTCGGCTACTTTTTGACGTAACCAAATATGGCTAGCATCTCTGTGTAACAAAGGGCTCCATATCATATCAAGTTCAAATGGTGGAATAGGAAAAGGTGGCTCAAGTATTTTAAGCCCTGGATCGTCTACATAAATATTGGCCGCTTTTGAGGGTAAAGTCGCCACGAGGTTTTTTTCTTTCGCTAAATGAATCGCAACATGGTAGTTACGAGTAAAGGTGGCAATATTTCGATGCTTCCCAAAATGGGCGAGCGCTTCGTCAACCCAACCCAGCTTTTGCACATCTTTAGGATCCATGCCAACCCCAACACCAAAGCCAGTTTTACTTACCCAAATATGACGGGCTTTTAAATAGCTATCTAGGTTAAAGTTTTCAATAATAGGGTTGTCGGATCTTACTAAACAGCAAAAGCTATCTTTCCAAATTCGCTTATGATGAAACGATTGCGGTAAGTTCTCAAAGCGGTTAATTGCCATGTCTACTTTACCGTTTTCTACATCATGAAAGGTTACATCGCTGGGCGTTAAAATATCTAATGTGGTGTCTGGGGCTTCTTCATGTAATTTCCCTAACAAACGCGGTGCCATGGTACTGGCTGCATAGTCACTGGCCATAATTCTAAACACGCGTTTACTTTGTTTAGCTTCAAATTCGCGATTAGGTGCTAGCGTTTCCTCAAGCGTCATCAAAATGCCGCGAATAACAGGCTGTAACTCAATAGCGCGCTCGGTCGGCACCATACCATCGCTGGTACGCACTAAAATAGGATCGTTAAAAAGGTTACGTAGGCGTTTCAGTCCATTACTCATTGCCGGTTGAGTAATACTAAGCTGGTTAGCGGCACGAGTAACGTTACATTCGCGCAGTAATGTATCGAGATAAACCAGTAAATTTAAATCTATTTTACTTATATTCATTGTGTGTCCTTAACGTTTACCAGTAATGGATAAAACGCTGTGCTGTAGGATAGGGATAAATATGACTCACCTTTCCATTTTTTATATTTTGTTGTGCTTGTTTCCAAAAGCTCACATCAAGTAGTTCAGGGTGCGTACTGGTTAAAAATTGTTTATATGTTGGGTTAGGCATTACAAAGGTACATAATTGCTCTGGAAATACATCTTGCGGAGCAACCGAGTAACTTTGTTCATCCATCAAATAATCATCATAACTTTTTGCTTTGGGTAGTGCTCTAAAGTTCATGTCTGTTAAATATTGCACTTCATCGTAATCATAAAAAATAATACGTTTGTGCTTACTTACACCAAAGTTCTTTAACAGCATATCGCCAGGGAAAATATTCACGGCAATCATTTCTTTAAGCGCCTGGCCATACTCTTCAATGGCATCGGCGGCACTTTTTTCGTCTGCATTTTCTAAAAACAAATTAAGCGGTGTCATTCGCCGTTCAATGTATAAATGTTTTATGATTAACCAGTCACCCTCAATCACCATCGATGAGCCAATGGTTTTGTGCAACTGTGCTAACAAGTTACTATCAAATCGTGCCAAAGGAAATACGACGTTTGAATACTCTATGGTGTCAGCCATTCGGCCAACACGGTCATGACTTTTAACCAGTTGATAGCGTTTTAATACCGTATCGCGACCAAACGGCTTACTTTCGCCAAATTTATCTTTAATAACTTTAAATACATAACCAAACGAGGGTAGGGTAAATACCATCATCACCATACCCGGTGTACCGGGAGCAATGGTAAATTCGTCATTAGAATGGGTTAAATGATTCAAAAACTCGCGATAAAACTCGGTTTTACCTTGTTTATGAAAGCCTATGGCGTTGTAAAGCTCGGCGAGGGTTTTATTAGGCATAAGTTGATTTAAAAACCGCACTAACGCTGAAGGAGCATGAGTTTCTACCATAAAATAGGCACGCGCAAAGCCAAAAATAACGCGCATTTGTGACGACTTTGTAAGTAAGGCATCTAAATAGAGGCCTTTATCTTCATGGTGTAACACGGCAATAATAAAAGGCTGAACGCCACTTTGTGATACAACGCGCCCCACAATGTAAGCGGCTTTATTACGATAAAACGGGGTATGTAATATATCAAAACGCATTTGCCAATGCTGGTGGTGTGTATCGGGTGCTTGTTTATAAAAGGCTTTAACTAATAAACGAATATCACGTTCTAGATTGACAAAGTCGGCTTTAAAATCAAAGTGATTAATAATGCGCTTAATGGTGGGCTTTAAACCATCTACAACAGGAAAATAACTACGGTATTCAGCTTCAACAGGCACAGAAGGCGCATCTTTGAGCGTGGCTTCTACAAAAATAAAGTCATTGTGAAAATAGCGGCGGTGGTACAAGCGGCAGAATACTGAATTATAAAATGTTTCAGCAAGTTCTGCTTGCGGATGAAAACATAAAAAGTGTTGGTAAAGCTTTTTCACTTCGAGCCATAAGCTTTCGTTTAGCGCGTCTGTTTGCTGGCGTTCTCGTAGTGTTTTTGTTGTTTCGTTCACCCGATCATCATAATAGCTTATACGCAGGCGACTTATATCATTAATAGCTTGCCAGTCTCTTTTAGCAAAAGCGTAGGGAGCCTTGGCTGTCGTTCTTTGAAACAGCAAATAATGCTTTTTAAAACCGGTTAAAATTAATTCAGCAATTTGGCGTGGTTGCATCAGTACTCCTTAATAGACGCCTTTAGGTGTTTAGGATAATGCCGGTGGATACCATTTAATTTGTAAAAGCGGGTCAAAGGAAATTACACCACTAAACACACAATAGAGTTTATGCTCTATGGATGTAAAGGGTATGTTATTTTATATTTAAAACCAAGCTAATTAAGATGATATTTATTGAAGTTAGCCTGATCAAGGTTGATAGGCATCAATCTTTTTTTGTAACTTTTTAATACGCTTTTCAATCAATGCTTTATCTTTTTTATATTGCTTATCTAATGTTTTCTGTGCGTTTCTAATATCTTTGCTAATACGCTTTTTATCATCTGCGCTCAATATATGATTTAAACGCTGCTGTTGTTTAAAATCAGCCCTGTCTTTTTCTCGTAAAAGTATTGCTAACTTATGCTGATTACTGCGCAGCTCTGCTTCTAGGTTGGAAATAATCGTATCTCGTTCCAGCTCGTTTAACTGTTTGGTATAGTTTATTTCTTTACCCGTTTGCTTAGGCTCAGTGGCGATTATTGTGTGTGAGGTAGCATTATCACTACAAGGAAACTGAGAGAAAGTGGTACCTTTGGGAGTGACGCACTTAAAGTAGGTGGCTTGCGCTGAAGTATATGTACTTAAACAAAAAAGACAGGCGGTAACGATCAGGTTAATAATTTTACACATAACAGTTATCCTTAACATGCGCTACTGAGCTTAAAAACAATTGATGCTAAAAACTATAACCTAGGTTGTTGGGATAGCAAGTGCAAAGGAGTAATAACAGAAACTAAGCGAGTCAGTTTTAATGACTCGCTCGTATTATGAGGTGCTATTGAGAAAATGTTTTAAGCTTTTTAATACCATGCACTAAAAATGGAATATCAAGCCCTTGTTCAATTGAAAACCCTTCAGCGGCAGAGATATTTCTAAAATTTCCATCACGATCAATAAGCGTGATTCTATCTTTTTTGTAAGCAATCACAACGCCTTGCGAGTAATTAACCCCAATATTATTACTTTTACTGTACAAGTTTTCGCCCAGCATAGTTTGCTGCGCAATCGCATTACAGTTTAAGTATTGACCAAGGCTTGTAGCGATAATATCGCTAGGCTGAATCAAACCGTTCACCTTAGAAATAAATTTATCGGAGCTATACAATGTTGACGTGGTTACAATTTCATTGCTATCTTGCGAGATACTAAAAGCAAAAAATTCGGTGGCGTCATCACGTACAGTGGCGTTTTCAGCCCCTTTAACAATTCTTATTGCACTGTCTTTATGTGCTTGCTCGTTAATAAAGCTCAGCTCATCAATACCGGCCACTTCCACACTACGGCGTTGGCTTTGCCAAACGGGTAACGTTTGCTGCTCAATAATGTTCGTTTTGTAAAATGCTGGCAAGCCGTACACAAGCCCAAATAACATATCACTATGATCGGTGGGTTGTAAAAATTGCGTGTTTTTATAAATACTTTGTTGGCTGGCAACAAACTTTGCTAGCTGCTCGTCATTATCAAACACCAAGATATCAACTTTTGCTGCGCTGTAATCTTCACATTTTTCTAATGGAGCAGGTGCTTGATAATTAATACCTTGGTTATTAATTTTAACGTTGTGCGCTTGCTCGTAGCTTTCAACATCCAGCAAATCGTTTTTAGCGAGTAAGCTTTTTGCCGTAGTCGGGTACGAAAGCGGTAGTACATTATCTTGTTTAGTGATATCAAATTTTAAATTGGCATCAGCCCAAATATGAATGCTGTGGCTTAGCGCAAAACAAATCACTAAAAATGAACCAGCATAACGGGCAAATTTAAACTGTTTCAAACGCCCTAAATGATGCCAAGTAAAATTACTAACAGTCAATTGAAACGCTAATATTGCTAACACTATGCTGCCTGCTAGCAAGGTAGTAAGTGCGGGTGAGTTTGTTACACGATGCCACAACAGTGAAATAATTTCAGGCAGTGCAGAGGCATTTAAATGATAACCTAAGTTAAAGTAGACGTAAGCGTCTAAAGTCAGTATTGAGGCCCCGACAGTTGCAATCACTGCTGCCATACCACGTATATGCCGTGGGTAGGGGAATACTAAACTCAAAGGGAAAACCGTCAGCACAAACGCTAAAAATGCAATAAAGCTAGTGTGGCTTAGCCAAGTAACCATCATATAGGTTATACCCATATAAGTGGTCGGTGGCGAATCGGCAAATAAATAGCTTAAGCTAATTAAAAGCGCTAAGCCAATATTGGCAAATGTAAACCAATGACCCCAACTTAATAATTGACTCGCTTTCGATGAAAACTGGTTGTGCTGCGATAAATTCATAGAGTTTACTTAACCGACTGCGCGAGTGCTTTTGCAAAGTTCTCGGTAACGGCTTGTCTTTTCCCTGTTGGTACATGCTCTTTTAAGATATGCGTGATAGAATTTCCTAAACACATAAGACTTAAATCAACCGGCGCATTATGTTTTGATAAAACATCAATAAGCTGATCGACGATTTGTTCTACTTCTTCATTAGAGTATTTTGATAAGATTGGCATCAGTTGGTTCAATAAAAAGAGTTATATTCCCGTATTTTAACACCAGAGGCGTGAAAAACAAAGATGGCAATAGATGTTAAAAAATTAGTCGTTCACTATGTAGACAAAAAAGACGACGACACTCAAATTCACCTTCGTAACGACGAAATGACTATCAACGATAAAGTGGCTGTATTCATTGAGCAATTACACCATGCCTACAATGGCAAGCCAGGCAAAGGGTTTTGTGCTTTTAGTGGCGAAAAAAACAGTATTGTAGCCTCTACCATGCAAAGCTATCGCAATAATGAGCTTGGCTTTTGGCATATGACCGAGCAAGCATCAACGGTATTAAAAGAAGAGTTAGATAAATACGCCTTTAATGAAACCGGCTATTTAGTATTTTGTCATTATCAGTACGTGGCGACTGATTATATGTTGATTGCCATGATCAATATCAAAGAGCATTACTCAATGACCTCTGAGCTTGATTTAGCCGCATCGCGTCATTTAGATATTTCGCGTATGCAATTGGCTGCTCGTATTGACTTAACCGCATGGGATACCCAGGCAGACGACAATCGTTATATTTCATTTATTAAAGGTCGTGCAGGGCGTAAAGTCGCTGACTTTTTCTTAGACTTTTTAGGTTGTGAAGAGGGCATTGATCCTAAGCAGCAAAGTCAAGTGATGCTCAATGCGGTAGAAGACTACTTATCAGAGCAAGAGTTTGATAAATCTGAAAAAGACGAGTTACGTAAGCAAGTATTCGATTACTGTAAAGACTGTGTTACCACGGGTGAAGAAGCTAATGTGAGTGAACTTTCAGCAACGCTTACCAAAGGCGACGACAACCCGTTTGAAAGTTTTTGTAAAGAGCAAAGCTATGACTTAGAAGAGTCATTCCCGGTTGATAAAAAAACGGTAACCAGCATGGTTAAATTTTCAGGCTTAGGCGGGGGAGTCAGTATCAGTTTTGAGCGTAAGCATTTAGGCGAGCGTGTAACTTATAATGAATCCACTGATACGTTAGTGATCAAGGGCATTCCACCAAACCTAAAAGATCAGCTACAGCGATTTATGGAACAACAGCAAGATTAAACTCACAACGGGCTGCGAGCTACGGGTTTCGGGATCAGGCTCGTAATCCGCACCTTTTAGCCCGCTAACTTTTTTGACTCTAATCTTTGGTTTTTTAATCACAGAGAACACCGAGGCGCTGCGCGCTGCACCGAGAATACAAAACAAAACCAATACCCTGTACTTTTTAATTTCATAACATTTGTAT
This sequence comes from Pseudoalteromonas sp. TB41, assembly GCF_000497975.1. Lineage (NCBI taxonomy): Bacteria > Pseudomonadati > Pseudomonadota > Gammaproteobacteria > Alteromonadales > Pseudoalteromonadaceae > Pseudoalteromonas > Pseudoalteromonas sp. TB41. Next base: position 63,608 of record NZ_AUTH01000036.1, read on the forward strand.
TTAATCATTTCCTCTGTTTTCTTCTATCCTCTGTGGTAAATAAATCACTAAAATCTTATTGTCATGCTTACGGCAATTTGCGGGCTACGGGTTTCGGGATCAGGCTCGTAACCCTAACCCCGCAGCCCGTTAACTTTACCTCTATCTTCATTTTTGAACCACGGAGTACACCGAGGCGCTAAGCGCTGCACCGAGAATACAAAACAAAACCAATACCCTGTACTTTTTAATTTCATAACATCTGTATTTAATCATTTCCTCTGTTTTCTTCTATCCTCTGTGGTAAATAAATTACTAAAATCTTATTGTCATGCTTACGGCAATTTGCGAGCTACGGGTTTCGGGATCAGGTTCGAAGCCCGATCCCCGCAACCCGTTAACTTAAGATTGTAACTTTAATCTCTAAAAGCGCAGCGTCTCTTAGCCCTCTTTGTGAATAATTTTCTTAAGATCTAATTGCACTGAGAGAAGAGAATGAGGAGTAAATGAGAAGATAAAACAGGTATTAGCAGATAACTGGTAGACATAGAGCTTGATCTCGTGTGAAGCGAAGCTTCGAATGTTTTAACCTTTAACCTTTAACCTTTAACCGATTCTCGCAGCTCGAATCCCGTTGCCAGTTACATAAATGCCAGACAATAAAAAACCGCGTTAAAATTAACGCGGCTTTTTTATGCTCTTAGCTAAACTCAGTGCTTATTCAGCACTCAGCGTTTTAGTCATTGCTGAGCTTGCACGACCGGCAGGTTTTACCGAGCCAGGGCGAAGGCCGCTGTCAGGGATTAACTCACGTTTGTCATGTGCCATTGCAACCGATGTATGCTTGGTTTCGCTATCGGCTACAGGCGCAGGCTGTGCCATTGGCGCACTTGCATGTCCTGCTGTAATCACTGTTTTAGCGTTTACATTAGCTGAACTCGTTTGCGAAACTGCCTTAGGTTTATTTTCAACCACAGGTGCTTCTTTCGCTTCTACAGGTGTTTCAGTAGCGCTAACCGGTGCTGTTTCAGCTTCAACAGCAACTTCTTCAGCTGGTACTGATTCTTCAGCTTTTACTGGTTCTTCAGCTTTTACTGGTTCTTCAGCTTTTACTGGTTCTTCAGCTTTTACTGGTTCTTCAGTTTTCACTGGTTCTTCAGCTTTCACTGGTTCTTCAGCTTTCACTGGTTCTTCAGCTTTCACTGGTTCTTCAGTTTGCACTGGTTCTTCAGCTTTTACTGGTTCTTCAGCTTTCACTGGTTCTTCAGTTTTTACTGGTTCTTCAGTTTTTACTGGTTCTTCAGTTTTTACTGGTTCTTCAGCTTTTACTGGTTCTTCAGCTTTTACAGGCTCTTCAACTTTCGCTAATTCTTCTTCAACAATGTTTTGTTCAACTGCATCAGAGGCATCAACGGCCGTTTTATGTGCTTTTGCTTTTAGCTCTGCTTCGTATTCAGCAGCGGCTTGATCCGCAACTGGAATGAAAGCAGGCGCTTCATCAGACTTCTCTTGCGTGCCTTCACCTTCAGGACGACGACGACGTTGGCCAGATGCACGAAGATGACGCGGTGAACGACGTGAGCGAGTACGTGTTTGCTCTTGCTCTTCATCTTGTGTTGCCACGTTATCGTTTGCATCAACAACAGCCTCAGCTTGTTCTTTAGCAGGTACAGGTGCTTTTTCATCAGATACCGGCGCTTGCTTTTCAACAACAGGAGCTTGCTCTTTCACTTGTGGCTTGTCTTCTTTAACCACTGGTTGCTCAACAGCTTGCTCAGTTGTTTGAACTTGCTCTGTGCTTTCGTCTTGTACGCGAACTTTTTTACGTAAATTACGACGTTGACGACGTACCTTAGGCTTTTGCTCTTTTGGCTCAGCATTCTTATCAGATTTAACTGCAGTATCCGCTTTTTGAGTTGCTTCTGCTTTTACTTGCGTTTTATCTTCTGTTTTATGCTCAGGACGTTTACGCGTATTTGAATTACGACGGCGCTTATTGCGATTCTCATTCTTTTCTTGCGTATCGCTTACAGGTGCTGACTCATTTTTAGTTTCAGAATCTGTATTACGTTCGTTGCGTGGTTTATTACGTGGGTTATTATTGCGACGACGTTGGTTGTTACGACGACGATTATCATTGCCACGGTTGTTATTGGTACGCTCTTGAGATTTCTTCTCAGAAGACTCTTGTGTTGTTTGCTCATTTTCATTTGCAAATAACGACTTAATCCATTTACCTAATGCGGCAAATAAACCAATTTCAGCTTTTGCTTCTACTACCGGCGCAGCTTTTGCTGCCGCTTGTGGAGCAGGCGTTGAAGGCATAACGACGCCTTTAAGCTTCGGCTCTTCACGAACAGGTGCCGCTGGCGATTTAGACATTTCAAATGCTTCAGGCTCAGGCGCAACAACTTGCTCGTAGCTTACAGTTTCAAGCGTTTCATCTTTACGTAAACGCATTACTTCGTAGTGAGGTGTTTCCATGTGTTGATTAGGAATAATCACTACATCACATTTATGATGCTTTTCAATACGGTGAACGCTACGACGTTGCTCATTTAATAAATAAGCGGCAACAGCAACAGGCACTTGAGCATTAACTTGAGCGGTGTTGTCTTTAATCGCTTCTTCTTCAATTAAACGAAGAATAGACAATGCGATTGATTCGTTAGAACGAATTGTACCTTGACCACTACAACGTGGACAAACACCTTGGCTTGCTTCGCCTAGTGAAGGGCGTAGGCGTTGGCGCGACATTTCAAGTAAGCCAAAGCGAGAAATTTTACCAATTTGTACGCGCGCACGATCTGGGCGAGCAGCATCTTTTAAGCGGTTTTCTACTTCACGTTGATGACGTGGAGGTGTCATATCAATAAAGTCGATAACAATTAAGCCACCTAAATCACGTAAACGAAGTTGACGTGCAATTTCATCTGCCGCTTCTAGGTTGGTGTTAAGCGCTGTTTCTTCAATATCGCCGCCTTTTGTTGCTTTAGACGAGTTGATATCGATAGAGGTAAGTGCTTCAGTAGGGTCAATTACAATTGAGCCACCTGAAGGTAAGCGCACTTCACGTTGGAACGCAGACTCAATTTGGCTTTCAATTTGGTAATGTGTAAATAACGGTGTATCACCTTGATAAAGCTTAACGCGACTCATGAAATCAGGACGAAAACGCTCTATGTGCGCTTTAGCTTCTTCAAAAACACGAGGCTTATCAATTAAAATTTCGCCAATGTCACGACGTAAATAATCGCGAATTGCACGGAAAATTACGTTACTTTCTTGGTGAATTAAAAATGGTGCTTTTGCACTGTCTGCCGCTTGTTGAATGGCTTCCCAGTGGACTAATAATGCTTTTAAATCGTAGTTTAGTTCTTCAAACGACTTACCAACACCCGCGGTACGAACAATTAAGCCCATACCTTTTGGAAGTTCTAAGCGGCTTAGCGACTCTTTAAGTTCAGTTCGCTCATCACCTTCGATACGGCGAGAAATACCGCCAGCGCGAGGGTTGTTAGGCATAAGCACTAAATAACTACCGGCCACGCTGATAAAGGTAGTCAGTGCTGCCCCTTTTTGGCCGCGCTCTTCTTTATCAACTTGTACAATAACTTCTTGACCTTCTTTGATCACGTCGCGAATATTCGGACGACCATGAAAGGTGTAACCTTGCGGGAAGTAAGTACGGGCAATTTCTTTTAAAGGAAGGAAACCATGACGATCAGCACCGTAATCAACAAATGCTGCTTCTAAAGATGGTTCAATACGTGTGATTTTACCTTTGTAAATATTGGCTTTTTTCTGTTCGTGACCTGGGCTTTCTATATCTAAATCATATAGGCGCTGGCCGTCAACCAGTGCTACGCGCATTTCTTCTTGCTGCGTTGCATTGATTAGCATACGTTTCATAATGTTACTCTACTAGTTTATGTCGCTGACATGACGATGTTTTCTCGCCTGTTCAGGTGTTCCTATTTTTAGAATGTGCAGCCTCACGACTGGGTCTTTAACGGAACGGCTCTGTATTTAGTAAGCAGTATTTTAAATGCCGGCAAACAATAGGGTGTAATCACGCTATTAAATTCTAAGGAGATACAAACGTGTCGGCTGTTTAGCTCAATACTCGTTTTATCCAGAAGTTGGCCTGTCATAACAATCTTATTAAATGCATTCATATTAGGTGCGTAGGGCTCTTTAGCTTCAAACCATAGTTTCGTTTTTAAAACTACCGTTATCGTTTTTATGAGCAAAAATCGCTACCGATGTTAATGAACGCTTATTTATTAGATTTTTTTAGTTCTAAATAAGCTGCTGTACGGTACTACAATATTTGAGCGAATTCTGAACGGCGTTTTTTTACGCCGCCACTATCAGACAAATTATCTGTTCATTGCTTTTACTATCACTTTAAAAATCAATTCATGTTCAAACTTAAGCAGCAATATATTACGCGCATTGCCGTTAGTTGTGCGCACGTGTTAACTGGGTATGTATAAAAGCTTTGGAAAACTTAACTCGGATCTGTATGATCGGTTACCCAGAATGTGCATCACGAATGTTTTGTTGTGTTAAAAAGCACCGTTGTTATTTGCAAATACTAAATATTTGCGCTGCTGATTATCCCACTATTATAACCGTGTTAGCAACTAAATTATTTTACTTAAATCAGTGATTAGGCAATGTCAGAAAAAACCGGCTTACAAGTAACTTTTGTCACTATCAACGAAGACCACCTAGGTCAGCGTATTGATAACTTTCTTATTACCCATTTAAAAGGGGTGCCTAAAAGCGCAGTTTACAAAATTCTTCGTAAGGGTGAGGTGCGTGTAAATAAAAAACGTATTAAGCCTGTGTATAAATTGCAGCTAGACGACGTTATTCGTATACCACCAATCAGAGTGTCAGAGCGTGAAGAGTTCGTACCGTCAAAACTCGATAAAGTAACGCGTCTCGAAGACGATATTCTATTTGAAGACAAATACCTGATGGTTATTAACAAGCCATCGGGTATGGCTGTGCATGGCGGCAGTGGTCTAAGCTATGGCCTTATTGAAGCATTACGTGTTTTACGCCCAGAAGAGCGCAGCCTTGAGCTTGTGCATCGTTTAGACCGTGATACATCAGGTTGTTTACTCATTGCTAAGCGCCGCTCTGTACTGACTGCGTTGCATGAGCAATTACGCGAAAAAACCATGGAAAAAAATTATTGGGCACTTGTTGAGGGTCAATGGGACTCTAAAACAAAAAATGTGACTGAAGGCTTGCGCAAAAATACCCTTAAATCGGGTGAGCGCGTAGTACGTGTTGATAACACTGAGGGCAAACCGTCGCATACCCGCTTTAAAGTGCTTGAGCGTTTTAACGATTGCTCATTAGTACAAGCATCCCCTGTAACCGGTCGTACTCACCAAATTCGTGTGCATACTCAGTGTCAAGGCCACGCTATTGCCTGTGATGACAAATATGGCGATCAAGGGTTTGACGAGTCAATGCGTAAACGTGGTTTAAATCGTTTATTTTTACACGCCCATAATTTAAGTTTTTACCACCCTAAAAACGAAACCACTATGCGAGTAGAAGCACCGCTTGATAAAGCACTATCAAGTTGTTTAGTTAAACTTAGAGCAGCAAAAGCGTGATCTCACCCACCATGAAAAACTACAAGCTGGTGATTTTTGATTGGGACGGCACCATTATGGATTCAATTAGCAAAATAGTTAATTGTATCCGCAAAAGTGCACAGTTACTCAATATTGAACCGCCGAGCGATACTGCCAGTAAAAATATTATTGGCTTGTCGCTTGAAAACGCAATCGCAACTTTGTTCCCTGATTACAGTGAGCATCACGAAGCGCTTATTGCAGGGTATAAACAGCAATATGCACTTGATACCACCCCAACACAGGTGTTTGATCACGTTGCACAGGTACTCACTGCGTTAAAAAATCAAGGCATAATATTGGCGGTTGCCACAGGTAAAAGTCGGGTAGGGTTGGAGCGTTTATTGGATGAGAGCCAGCTGCGTCACTTTTTTAGTGCTACGCGTACCAGCGACGACGCTAAATCAAAACCCGCTCCCGATATGCTTTATCAATTGCTTGAAGAGCTAGGGGTAAGTGTTGATGAAGCGCTAATGATAGGCGACACGCAAATAGATATGGCAATGGCAAAAGCCGCAGGTATGGATAGAATAGGGGTAACCATGGGTGTGCACAACGCTGCGCAACTCAATGAATTAACCCCGATTGCAACCGTTGACAACTATCAGCAGTTGCAAAATATATTACTCGGTTAATCAGTTAATTTGCGCTAGGCACTTGAGCTGCTAATACATCAACACCAAACTCAGCCAATAACTGGCTGAGTTTAATCAGTGGTAAACCAATTAAACTATTTGGGTCATCACCACTGAGCTTTTTAAATAAACAAATACCCAAGCCTTCACTTTTAAAACTTCCTGCACAATTATAAGGTTGCTCTGCATCGCAATAAGCACTTATTTGCGCCGTTGTTAACGTTTTAAAAGTGACATTAAAGGGCTCAACAAGGGTTTTGCTTTGCTTAGTGTCTATATCATATACACACAAGCCAGTTAAAAAAGTAACCGTTTGCCCACTAAATAAGCTGAGTTGTTTCATGGCGTTTTCTTTATTGTGTGGTTTACCTAATATTTGCTGATTAAATACAGCAACTTGATCTGAGCCAATCGCGAGACCTTGGTCAAAATGATCGACGGCTGCAGCTGCTTTTAATTCACTGAGGCGCTTAACAAGCGTGCTTGGTGTTTCGTTTTTATGCGGCGTTTCGTCAACATCTGGCGAAAACGTTTCAAACGGCAGATTAAATTTTTGTAATAAAGACTGCCTAAATGGCGAGCTTGAGGCTAATATAAGGAGGTGCTTCATGGCATGTTTTCCTAGCGTAAATCAGATTGAGTTAGGATAAATCAGATCCGTGAGTAAAACACGTGAAAAACAACGTAAAATTGGTTTTTTACTTTGACTAACTTACTAACTATCTATATGATGCAGCCCCTATGCAAAAGGTGAAAATTCCCATCACCCTTCATCCGGGCAAAGCAGCTCAGCATCGTTTAAAGTATGACGGCGTTGTACCGCTTGAGAAACTTCCTCGTTTACGAGGGGTTATCCAGGAAGAAGTAGGTGAAATAGCGGTAAAAATTCATTGCAAAAACGATGAGCAAGGTTTAGTTGTGATTAGTGGCAATTTGTCCACACACGTAACTGTAACTTGTCAACGTTGTAATGGTGATTTAGGGTTGGATTTGGATCAAGACTTTGTGTATTCGCCAGTCGGTTTGGATGCAGAGTCAGATGATCTTCCAGAAAGCTACGACGAAGTAGCACTTGATGAAAATGGTGAAATAGACGTATTTGAGCTAATCGAAGACGAACTTATTTTAGCAGTGCCATTAGTGCCTACCCACAACGAAGCTTCATGCAGTTATACAGCAGAGCCTGCCAGCTTTGGTGTTTTAAAGGCGGAAGATGATAAACCAAATCCATTTGATATTTTGAAACAACTTAAGAAAGATTCTTAGGAGAAGACTATGGCTGTACAAAAAAGCAAAAAGTCTCGTGCAAGACGCGGCATGCGCCGTTCACACGATGCGATCAGTGGTCCAACTTTAACTGTAGACCAAACATCTGGTGAGACTCATCGTCGTCACCATGTGACTGCAGATGGTTACTACAAAGGCGTTCAAGTAATTTCTAACTAAGAGATTGCTTATATGCTGACTAATCTAACCATAGCGTTAGATATGATGGGGGGCGATTATGGCCCCCGTTCATCTATCCCCGCAGCCGTTCGTGCGGTAAATGCTAATGCCAATTTAAAACTCATTTTATGTGGCAACGAGCAAGTAATAGTTAAACAATTAGAATCACTCGATTCACTTTCTCATCCTAGATTAATTATTCGCCATTGTAACGACGTTGTTACCAATGCCTGCGAACCCGCTGTTGCTGTACGCTCAAAAAAAGATTCCTCCATGCGAGTTGCCCTTGATTTAGTTAAATCGGGTGAAGCGCAAGCCTGTGTTAGCTCTGGCAATACAGGGGCGCTATTTTTTATGGCGCATTACGTATTAAAAATGCTTCCAGGGGTGAAACGTCCCGCACTTATCTCTGCTGTACCTACTGAACGTAAAAACCCCGTTTACTTACTCGATTTAGGCGCCAACGTGCATTGTGATGCACAAATGTTGTATCAGTTTGGCATTATGGGCTCTGTGGTTGCAGGTCAAGCACTTGGCTGCGATAACCCTAAAGTGAGTTTATTGAATATTGGTGCTGAAGATATAAAAGGCCACGAAGAAATTAAGCAAGCCGCACAATTAATGCAACAAAGCGAGCTGATTAATTATATTGGTTACAGTGAAGGCAGCGATATTTTTTCTGGCAAAGCCGATGTTATTGTCTGTGAAGGCTTTGTTGGCAATGTTGCACTTAAAACCTGTGAAGGCATTGCTAAACTTATCATGAAAAAGTTTACTCGTGCTCTCGAAAAGCACGTTGTTTACAAGTGTATGGCGTTTATGTTGGCGCCAATCATAAAAAAACTCTATAAAAGAGTGAACCCCGACCAGTATAACGGCGCTTCTCTGGTAGGATTGCGCGGTATTGTTGTTAAAAGCCATGGAAATGCCTCAGCTAAAGCATTTCATGCTGCAATCGACGAAGCAGTGAAAGAAGTAGAACGTCAACTTCCAGATAAAATAGCTGCTATTTTCGAAAAAACACATTCTAAAGACACGGCGGTTGAATAACAGTTAACGTGCCGTGTTACACATTATTTATTTTGTTTAATTAAAAGAGCAAACTATGGCACAAAAAATTGCACTTCTTTTTCCAGGTCAAGGCTCGCAAACTGTGGGTATGTTACAAGAGCTACTAGCGAGTTCTGACATAGTAAAAGCTACATTTGCAGATGCTTCAACCGCACTTGGTTACGACCTAGCAGACCTTGTACTTAACGGTCCAGAAGAAAAACTAAATCAAACACACCGTACTCAGCCTGCACTATTAACCGCAAGCGTGGCTATTTATCGTCATTGGTTAGCTGCAAACCCAGATGCAGACGTCGTTATGGCAGGTCACAGCTTGGGTGAGTATTCAGCTTTAGTATGTAGCGATGTGATCAGTTTAAGCGAAGCCGTAAAACTGGTTGAAAATCGCGGTTTATACATGCAAGAAGCCGTACCTGCTGGTGTAGGTTCTATGGCCGCAATCATTGGTTTAGGCGACGATGAAATTAAAGCCGCTTGTGCAGCAGCGGCACAAGGTGAAGTGGTTTCTCCAGTAAACTATAACTCGCCTGGTCAGGTTGTTATTGCCGGTCATAAAGATGCAGTTGATAGAGCCTCTGTTGCTTGTAAAGAAGCCGGAGCAAAACGAGCACTGCCATTATCTGTAAGTGTGCCGTCGCATTGTGAACTAATGAAACCAGCCGCAGAAAAATTGGCCGCCGATTTAGCCGCTTTAACATTTAATACACCTAAGTGTGATGTAATTAATAATGTTGATGTAAAAGCTGAAGGTTCAGCAAATGCAATTAAAGAGGCATTAGTGCGCCAGCTATATAGCCCTGTACGCTGGACCGAAACGGTTCAAGCACTGGTTGCACAAGGTGTAACGCAAAGTTATGAATTTGGTCCTGGTAAAGTACTAACCGGGCTTGCAAAACGTATTGATAAAGCGATGGTGTGTGGTTCAGTTAACGACCTTGCATCAATCGATTCAGCTAAATAAGAGTATATAAAATGAGTAATTTATTTTCTTTAGAGGGCAAAGTTGTCCTGATCACTGGCGCTAGCCGTGGTATTGGTAAGGCCATTGCAAACACATTAGTAGCACAAGGTGCAAAAGTAGCGGGCACAGCAACAAGCGAGTCGGGTGCGGCTAAAATTAGTGACTACTTAGGTGATAACGGTAAGGGCTATGCGTTAAACGTAACTGATCCTGCATCGATTGAGGCGACATTAGCGGCAATTAAAGCCGATTTAGGTGATATTGATGTATTAGTAAATAATGCCGGTATTACGCGCGATAATTTATTGATGCGCATGAAAGAAAATGAGTGGGACGATATTATCGATACCAACTTAAGTTCTATCTTCCGTTTATCTAAGGCCGTACTTCGCCCAATGATGAAGAAAAAGAACGGCCGTATCATCAATATCGGCTCAGTAGTGGGAACTATGGGTAATGCGGGTCAAGCCAACTATGCAGCTGCTAAAGCGGGTGTTATCGGCTTTTCTAAATCACTAGCGCGTGAGGTAGCCTCTCGTGGTATTACAGTAAACGTGGTTGCACCTGGTTTTATTCAAACAGACATGACCGATGATTTGACAGATGAGCAAAAAGCAGCAACGCTTGCAAACGTACCTGCGGGTCGTTTAGGTCAGCCAGATGAGATTGCAGCTGCAGTATGTTATTTAGCATCTGACGCCGCTGCGTATGTATCAGGTGAAACTTTGCATGTAAATGGTGCGATGTATATGGTTTAAGTTCGCAATGCGAATCAAATAAACTAGAAATTGTATGCGGGTTTGCTAAAAAATATTGAATTTTTCGCAAACTTGCTTTAAACATACTTGAAATCGCTGTGAAAATAAGCGATAAAAGATAAAATAAACACTCAAGAGGTTTGACCAGCAAATTATTTATGGTCAAAAGATTGAATCAGAGAATTATCGGACGTAAACTACGCCGCAATCTGAAAATAACGCATTGGCGTTTTTAATAAAGGAAAGAAGAATGAGCGATATCCAAGAACGCGTAAAGAAAATTATCATCGAACAGCTAGGTGTTAAAGAAGAAGAAGTTAAAAACGAAGCTTCATTCGTTGATGACCTAGGTGCAGACTCTCTTGATACTGTTGAATTAGTAATGGCTCTTGAAGAAGAGTTCGATACTGAGATCCCAGATGAAGAAGCTGAAAAGATCACTACAGTACAATCTGCAATCGATTACGTTACAGCTCACGCTGAGTAATTAATCGCAAATTAAGGGCAGCATTCGCTGCCTTTAATCTTTATATCCAAACCACCTCAAAGTCCATGATTCAATTCCAAACCCTCACTCATCATCAGCAATTAAATTGTTATTGCTCAGCGTTGGTTATTGGTTTGAGACTCGCACTTTGAGGTAGCTTGGGTATGATCATCCCCAATACTAATAACATAACTAGCAACAGCGTTAGCGCTGAAATAAACTGAGCTAAGTTAATTGGTATAATAATAATTCCTTATTGGAGGCAAACCGTGGCTAAACGTCGTGTCGTCGTAACTGGCTTAGGAATGTTGACGCCGCTAGGCAATGATGTTCAATCAACCTGGCAAGGCTTATTAGATGCTAAAAGTGGTATTCAAAATATTACCCACTTTGATACATCAAAATTTGGTACTCACTTCGCTGGTTTAATCAATGATTTTGATGCATCGGCTTACATGTCACCAAAAGATGCTAAAAAAATGGATTTATTTATCCAGTATGGCATTGCAGCGGGTGTTCAAGCTTTTCAAGATTCTGGCCTCGAAGTCACTGAACAAAACGCAACACGCATAGGTGTAGCGGTGGGTTCAGGTATTGGTGGCTTAACCCTTATTGAAGAAAACCACGTAAAATTATTAAACAGCGGCCCACGTAAGTTATCGCCGTTTTATGTACCGTCTACCATTATTAATATGATCTCGGGTCATTTATCTATAATGCACGGCTTACGTGGCCCTAATATTTCAATTGTAACGGCATGTACTACAGGCCTGCACAACATTGGCCATGCCGCTCGTATGATCGCTTATGGCGATGCTGATGCAATGGTTGCCGGTGGCGCAGAAAAAGCCTGTACACCAATTGGAATGGGTGGCTTTAACGCCGCACGTGCGCTTTCAACGCGTAATGACGATCCACAAGCAGCGTCTCGCCCGTGGGATAAAGACCGTGATGGTTTTGTACTTTCTGATGGTGCTGGTGTGGTGGTTGTTGAAGAGTACGAACACGCGAAAGCACGTGGCGCTAAAATTTATGCAGAACTTGTTGGTTTTGGTATGAGTGGTGATGCGTACCACATGACCTCACCACCAGAAGATGGCGCAGGTGCAGCCCTGGCAATGGAAAACGCACTAAACGATGCGCAAGTAAATGCAGAGCAAGTTGGCTACATCAACGCACACGGTACGTCTACTCATGCGGGTGACAAAGCTGAAACGTCAGCGGTTAAAACCATTTTTGGTGATTCAGCTAAAGATGTAATGGTAAGTTCATCAAAATCTATGATGGGTCACTTACTTGGAGCGGCAGGTTCTGTTGAGTCGATAGTGTCTATTTTATCGTTGACCGAGCAAAAAGTGACGCCAACAATTAACTTAGATAACCCAGACGAAGGCTGTGATTTAGATTACGTGCCGCATACAGCACGTGATGCTAAACTTGATTACGCTTTGTGTAACTCATTTGGGTTTGGTGGTACTAATGGCTCGTTACTGTTTAAAAAGGTATAATCTTTTTTAACAACGAACGACAATAAGAACCCAGTTGTTTAACTGGGTTTTTTTATGTGTAAAAAAATATGCAAACAATAATAACAGCAAGTGAAACCAGTAGCATAAGTACCCGCGATAGGGGCTTAAACTATGGCGATGGTTTTTTTACAACCGCAATTGTTACTGATGGACAGGTTGAGCATTGGGCTTATCATAAAGCGCGTTTAATTGAATGCGCGCAGCGTTTAGGGTTTCCAGTGCTTGAGTTTAGCGCACTTGAGTCGCACATTACTCAGCAAATAGCATCACAGGTTCAAGCGGTTCTTAAAATAGTGGTAACACGAGGTGAGGGCGGGCGAGGCTATGCGCCACCAAGTGAATGTAATTTAAACATTATTGTGAGTGTTTTACCTTATCCAGCGCATTATCTCAGCTTACACGAGACAGGAATTAGTTTAGCCATCAGTCCAATTAAACTGGCTTTACAACCGCACTTAGCAGGGCTTAAAACCTTAAATAGGCTTGAGCAAGTATTGATCAAAAATGCCCTGCAAGCTCAGCATAGCGATGATGCGTTAGTGCTTGATTACAACAACAATGTAATTGAAACCTCGGCGGCTAATATTTTTGCAATAAAAAATAATAAAGTAATTAGCCCAAGGCTCGATGAATGCGGTATTAAAGGTGTTTTTCTACAATCTTTATGTGATAAATTAGCCGTTGAATTTAAAACTGTCAGCGTTGATGACCTTACTCAAGCAGACGCCGTATTTTTATGTAACAGCTTAATGAAAATTGTGCCCGTAAAAAGTATAGGCGAGTACTGTTTTGATATTGCGCATAGTCAATCATTACTAAACGAGTTACTAGCCAAGGAGGCTTAGTGTTAAAAGTTATATTATCAGTATTACTACTGGCTTTTTTTAGCTCTGTGATTGGCTACCAGCAATTACAAGCAACCATTCAAACGCCACTAAAGGTAGCTACTAATACCCAATTTAAAGTTGAAAAAGGCACCGGCTTCAATAAATTGTGCCGTCAATGGCAACAGCAACAGTGGCTAGAGGATTGCTGGCGGTTTCAAATATTAGCTAAACTCGACCCAACCTTGACTGACCTAAAAGCAGGTTTGTACGAGTTAAGCGCAGATAGCGTGATCAACAACATAAAAAAAATAAACCAGGGTGAGCAAATTAGTTTTAGTTTTACCATTATTGAAGGTCAAGCACTTAGAGATGTATTAAATACGGTAAAAATTGCTCCACATTTACAAAACGATTTAAAACTCGAACAGCTTGGCGAGCAAATAATCGGCAAGCAAACTCACCTTGAAGGGTGGTTGTTTCCCGATACTTATCATTATCATAGTAACGACAGTGCGAGTAGTTTATTAAAGCGTGCAGCGCAAAAAATGCAGCAAACATTGGTAGATGCATGGCAGCAACGGGCAAGTGATTTACCTTACGATACCGCCTATGAAGCCCTGATAATGGCTTCTATTATCGAAAAAGAAACCGCGCTTGCCAGTGAGCGTCCGTTAATTGCATCGGCATTTATAAATAGATTAAATACCAATATGCGCTTACAAACCGATCCAACCGTAATATATGGACTAGGCGAAGATTTTGACGGCGATATAAAACGTAAAGACCTAAGAAATTACACGCCGTATAATACTTATCGTATTAACGGATTACCGCCCACACCAATTGCCATGCCCTCCAAAGAAGCCATTTTAGCGGCGGTAAACCCGCCCAAAAGCGAGTATGTTTACTTTGTAGCAAAAGGCGATGGTAGCCATCAGTTTTCAACCACATTAAAACAACATAATGCGGCGGTTAACCAGTATATTTTAAATAAAAAGAATTAGTGTTTATGAAACCAAAATTTATAGTTATAGAAGGCCTAGAGGGCGCGGGTAAATCTACCGCCATTGCCCTGTGCCAAGACTTTTTAAATCATCACCATGTAGACTTTATTAATGTACGCGAACCCGGTGGCACGCCTCTGGCTGAATCGTTACGTACTTTAGTAAAAGCAGAGCACCAAGAAGAAATTGCTTTTGAAACTGAGCTGCTAATTATGTATGCCGCGCGTTCACAGCTAATGCATAATGTGATCAATCCGGCACTAGAGCAAGGGCAGTGGGTATTAGCCGATCGTCACGATCTATCGTCACAGGCCTATCAAGGCGGCGGGCGAGGAATAAGTGCAAACACCTTAGCATCGTTATCGTCTATGGTGTTAAAAGGCTTAAAACCCGATTTAACCATTTACCTAGATATTGACCCTGTTATTGGCCTTGAACGTGCAAAAGGCCGTGGTGAGCTAGATAGAATTGAGCAAGAAGCCATTGAGTTTTTTCAGCGCACCCGTATGCGTTACATTGAGCTTGCAAATGATGATGACAGTATAAAAACAGTTGATGCCAACCAAAGCATCGATAAAGTACATCGTGATATTACCAATGTACTACGCACATTTTTTTCAGGGTTAAAATAATATGGCATTGCCGTGGCTTAATGAGGTAGAGCAACGCTTAACTCAAAGCTATAAAGCGCAGCGCTTTCACCATGCACAGTTGTTTTGCGGGCCTATTGGCGTTGGTAAATTTGAACTAAGTGAGCAACTCGCAAACAGTTTGTTATGCCAAAATACGCAAGCACAGTTAAGTAGCCCTGCAAGCGTACTAAGACCTTGTGGGCACTGTAAAAGTTGTTCATTAAACTTAGCGGGTACACACCCAGACAAGCGCATTACCCAAGTAGAAGGGCAAAGCATAGGTGTTGATGATATTCGCGGCATAAGCGATTTTATGCACCAGTCCGCGGCTCAAAATGGCAATAAAGTAGCGATTATTCAAAACTGCGAAAAAATGACCACCGCAGCCGCTAATGCGTTATTAAAAACCCTTGAAGAGCCAAGTAATAGTCGGTTTTTAATCCTGACAACCAGCCAAGTGGCGCAATTACCAGCGACTATTTTAAGCCGTTGTGCTAAAACCGAGGTTAAAGTAACCAATAACCAATTAGCACAACAATGGTTAAGTAGTTTGGATGTGCCTAACTATCCGTGGTTGTCGTTATTTTATAGCCAACCACTACAAGTAAAGCAGTGGCAACAGCAAAATCAGCTTGAAAATATTGATACACTTTATAAATTTGCAACTGAGTTTAAACAAAGCCATAATTTCAATGCGTTAGTCGATATAATAAATAAACAGCCTGAGCTTATTCGTATTTTCACTTTATTTTTAAGTGAGCAGCTTAAACAACAGCTTTTAAATGGTATGAGTTTTGACTCTTACCAAGTAGCTCAGCAAGCGCTGAATGATTTTTTACAGAATAATATACAAATACTTGGGCTAAATTTACCGCTTGCGGTATCACGACTAGCGTACATATTACGTAACCAATAAAAAGGACTAGATATGCAAGAGCTATTAGTAGATATAGACGACCTTGACGAACTATATCGCTGTTACATGCCTTTTTTAAAAAAAGGTGGCTTATTTGTACGCACTAATATGCGTTATGAACCAGGATATTCACTTGCCTTACGCGTTACCTTGCCAGATGCGCTAGAAGATGACGTGGTAACCGGAAAGGTTACGTGGGTCACTCCACAAGGCGCTCAGAGCTCAAATCCACCGGGGATCGGCATTAGCTTTTTAGATGATAAAACCAATCTAAACGCGAAGATCGAAAAACTGCTGGGGACTATGTTAAACTCCGGCAATCCAACTTATACCATGTAGTAAAAACAGGCCTTATTTTGATTGTAGATTCTCATTGCCATTTAGACCGTCTTGATTTTGATAAACTCGATTTAAACCTAGACCAAGTACTTGATAACGCCCGCGCTAAAAAAGTAGAACATTTTTTATGTGTAAGCGTCACACTTGATCAGTTCCCCAATATGCTAGAGCAAATAAAACATTACAACGACGTTTCTGCGTCATGTGGTGTGCACCCGCTTGATCAAAAAGACGCACTCAACAAACAGCAATTAATTGATTTAGCCTCACACGACAAAGTAGTGGCCATTGGCGAAACTGGGCTTGATTATTACTACGCAAAAGACACTCATGCAGTGCAACAAGCGAGTTTTGTTGGCCATATTGAGGTAGCTAATGAATTACAAAAGCCGCTTATTATTCATACTCGTGATGCCCGTGCCGATACCATTAATTTAATGCGTGAGCACAAAGCAGAAAATTGCGGTGGAGTATTGCACTGTTTCACTGAAGATTGGGATATGGCCAAAAAAGCCATTGATATGGGCTTTTATATTTCTATTTCAGGCATTGTGACTTTTAAAAATGCGGTAGAGCTTAAAGAAGTAGTAAAACAAATTCCACTCGATCGACTGCTTATTGAAACAGACTCGCCTTACTTAGCGCCAGTACCATATCGTGGTAAAACTAATCAGCCAGCGTATGTTGAAGACGTTGCTTATTACATTAGTGAGCTCAAAGGCATTAGCTTTAACGAGTTGGCAAAAGCCACTACTGATAACTTTTACTCTTTATTTAAATTAGCAGCTAAAGGCTAACCTCATGACGACTCTCTCGGTGCAACACCCACTGTTACTTATGGGGCCTATGGTGCGCCGAGCAGAAAAAACCACAGTTTGTATTCAGTTTGCTACCTCAAAGCAGGTAAACGGCCGTATAGAGCTAATGGGCTACGAATGCTATAGCGAACAAAACAGCGTTAGACTGGGTGAACATTTATTTTTACAGTTCATAGTTATTAAACCTATAAACAGTCAGTTCCCGCGCGACATATTACTACAATATCAGTTATTTTTTGATGACAGCCCCGTTGATTTATCAGCGTTTAGTTTTAATGATGGCGCGTTACCTGCGTTTGTGATCCCCAAAAGACTGACGCAAATATTGCATGGCTCGTGTCGTAATGCACATCATCCCGCAAAAGACAGCCTAGTTAGTTCAAGTCAGTGGCAAGCTACTCAACGCAGTCATAATCAACAAGGGGCGCAGTTGCTATTGCTCTCGGGCGATCAGGTATATGCTGACGATGTAGCAGGGCCTATGTTATTAGCTATCCATCAACTCATTGAGCAATTAGGCATTTACAAAGAGCAAGCGCTTGCGCTGGATTTACCCGACGATATTAGCCAACAGCTTTATGGCCGCCATCATTTACTCCCTACCACCTCATGGAAAAAGCGCTCTAAATTAGGCATAGGTTACTGGTTAAAAAAAGACGAGCCGCATTTTTCTAGCGTAAAAGCGTATAACCACCTTATTCATTTTGAAGAATTTGTGGCACTGTATTTACTTAATTTTAGTAGTACCGCATGGCAATATGTTGACTTATCAAAGCTAAATTACTCAGGCGGTAACGAAAAAAGCCAAGCATTGTTTAGCACAGAAAAAGCCACACTCATTGATTACGCTAAAGGCTTAGCTGAGGTAGAGCGATTATGTGCCAATGTGTCTACCTTAATGATGTTTGACGATCACGATGTCACTGATGATTGGAACCTCACCGCCGGATGGGAGCAAGCCATTAATCAAAACCCCAGTAGCAAGCGTATTGTAAATAATGGCTTAGCAAGCTATTGGCTGTTTCAGGGAATGGGTAACGACGCACTACAAAAAACCGGTGCGCTACTTACTCCATTTACAACAAGTCTAGCTGGGGATAAGCAATGGCAATTCAAAGCATTTGATAAACATCTAAACGATTTTAACCATTGGCATTATGAGCTAACAACTATTCCTAAAGTGGTGGTGCTTGATACCCGAACACATCGCTGGCGTAACGAGCAGAACTTTAATGAACCCTCAGGCTTGTTAGATTGGGAGCGTCTCACTGAGCTTGAGGAAAGCCTACTCAGCCATGACCAAGTCATTATTGTATCGCCCGCACCGGTGTTTGGAGTCAAATCAATAGAGGCGATTCAAGCGGTGTTTAACATGTGTGGGCAACCGCTTATGGTTGATGTAGAAAACTGGATGGCGCACGAAGGCTCAGCTAAAAAATTGCTCGACACATTTAGACGTACCGACACCCCAAATGAAACGCTGATTTTATCAGGCGACGTGCATTATTCGTTTTGTTTTTCAGTGCAAAAGCGTTTTGGCGATCACCCCAACAGAATTTGGCAGCTCACAGCTAGTGGCATTAAAAACGAGTTCCCGCGTAAGCTAATAAATGTGCTTGATAAGCTCGACTCCATTTTATATGGCCCTAAAAGTCCGCTTAACTTTTTTACCAAACGCTGGCACATGGAAGTCGACAAACACCAAACTAAAGGCAAAGGGCAAAAGTACCTAGTAAGTGATTCGGCTATTAGTTTGGTTACTCTCAAAGGCGGTAATTTAGACCGTTACCAGCTCATACACGGCGACGGCCACACCACCGAATTTGATTTAGAAGAGCAGTAAATTTGAACAGGCGATAGGTTTTAGGTCGATATTATTGCCGATTTGTAGCAGCGACTTCATGTCGCGTCATTCTTTAATGTCGTGAGCGACGGGCGAAGAGCTTCGAGTTGCGGGCTAAATAACTAAAAGCGCAGCGTCTCTTAGCCCTCTTTGTGCATAATTTTCTTAAAGATCTTATTGCACTGAGAGAAGCGAATGAGAAGTAAATGAGAAACCAAAGCCATTAACCTAAGTGACTAATTATTTTGTTACTACCTCTAAAAGCGAAGCGTCTCTTAACCCTCTTTGTGCATACTTTTCTTAAAGATCTTATTGAACTGAGAGAAGAGAATGAGGAGTAAATGAGAAGATAAAACAAGTGTTAGGGATTAGGCCCGCAGCCCGATAACTTTCGACTTTAACCTCTAAAAGCGCAGCGTCTCTTAGCTCTCTTTGTGCATACTTTTCTTAAAGATCTAATTGAACTAAGAGAAGGGAATGAGGAACAAATGAGAAGGCCAAAAAGATGTTAGGATACAGCTCGTGACTCGCTCCCCGCAGCCCGTTAACTTTCGACTTTAACCTCCAAAAGCGCAGCGTCTCTTAGCCCTCTTTGTGCGTACTTTTCTTAAAGATCTAATTGAACTAAGAGAAGGGAATGAGGAACAAATGAGAAGGCCAAAAAGATGTTAGGATACAGCTCGTAACCCGCTCCCCGCAGCCCGATAATTTCGACTTTAACCTCTAAAAGCGCAGCGTCTCATAGCCCTCTTTGTGCATAATTTTCTTAAGATCTTATTGTAATGATATAACTGGATGAAGTGTTAGGTGTTAGAGCTTGCTGACGGCGGGTTGCGAACTACGGGTTTCGGGATTAGGCTCGTAACCCGCTCCCCGCAGCCCGTTAACTTTCACTTCGCCGTTTTTTAATCCGCTTTGGTGTTGGTAACTTATTGGTTAATAAAGCTAAACATAACACCACTATAAACAACATCGAATTAGCCCCCGCCTGCAGCGAATAATCAACCGACGAATGCAGCATCATTGCCACAATAGCTGTAGCACAACCAAACGCCACACCCTGATAAAGGGCCGTTTTGCGCGTTCGCATAGTATTAATACATAGCCATAAACAATAAACCACTAACAGCCCCAATAACGCCGTTGCAGGAATACCCAGCTCAACTGCAAATTGCACATAATCGTTGTGCGCATTGTCGTAATAACCAGAGTAGGGCTCAGACTGATACGCGGGAAACGCAGTGTAAAAAGTACCGCCGCCAGAGCCTAATAACGGGTTATCTAAAATCAGTGGAATTGAGTCACGTACAACTTCATCTCGTGTTTCCGATTGCAAGCTGGTTTCGCTAATACGTTGTTTTACCTTTTCTACATCGAAAATGGCACCAATGATGATTAAATCGATAATGAAAAAGCTCACAATCAGCAATTTAAATGCTTTAGGCTTTTGCTTATAAACAAACAGCGCCAGTAAGCTCACTATAATTAAGGCGATAAAAAAAGCCGAATTACCCATGCGACTACGGGTTAAAATAAGCGCCACAATTATAATAATTAGCGATATACGCAAAATTATTTTAGAGCTTAATATAATCTCAGCCCAAGCACGTAAGGTTTGTTTTAAAGTAGGCTTGTAGCCGTTGTTAGTGCGTTTTAGTTCGCTAATTAACACACCAATGCCTAAGCATAAGCACAGCGCTAAATAGTTAGCTAAAAAGTTAGAATAGGTAAAAGTACCAATAGCTCTGTCGGTGTGTTTGTAGCCAAATAAAGGGCTAACAATATCGGGCGATAAGTTTAAGTAACTAGCATACAAAGCCTGAAAAACACCGGCGCAAATGACGGCGTAAATTAATTTTTTAATACGATTTACATTATTACAGTAATTAAATATTAACCAGCTCAACATTATTAAAAAACTGGTTTTTAATAACATTTGTTTTGTTTGAAAAGCATCAACACTTACGCCAAATAACTGAACCGCGCACACCAAAGCAACAATGCCTAAGGCAGTAAATAACGGCCAAGTATATCGAGGAGGTAAGAGTGCTTGCTGGTTATTTAAAACACTGTTTGCCAAGTGAGTAATAAAGGTAAAG
The DNA here is from genome assembly GCF_000497975.1 of Pseudoalteromonas sp. TB41. NCBI lineage: Bacteria > Pseudomonadati > Pseudomonadota > Gammaproteobacteria > Alteromonadales > Pseudoalteromonadaceae > Pseudoalteromonas > Pseudoalteromonas sp. TB41. The sequence continues at coordinate 84,615 of NZ_AUTH01000036.1, forward strand.
CTAGTTAAAATACCAATAGCTAAAATTGCCCAAGGCCTGTAACTACCTAAAGGAAGGGGAAGCAAAAAAAGGATCAGACAAATAAGAAAAAATATAAAACGATTCAAAATAAACTCAAACAAAGTAAAAACGCAGCCAATTGGCTGCGTTTGAATATACTAATAGTAAAAACTAGTTACCGACTTCAGATATACCGTTATCACCGCCTGTACCACCAGAACCTGGAGGTGTTGGTAATGTTGGTAAGCTGCCTACTGGCGGAGCAGGCTGACCCGCACCAGGACCTGCAGCAGTTGCTTCAGAAGCGGTTGTTGCATCAACACCTGCGGTAATTGCTGCTAGGGTAATTGCATCAGTATCTAAACCAGCATCCGAAAGAGCAGCTAAAAAGTCAGAAATTAATGGATTGTCTGCACCAAAACGTGCCACAACAGCAGCAACCATTGCATCTATATCAGCAGCGCCACAAGCGCCATTAAGCAGTTTTTCGTCTAGCTTGATTTTTTCTTTATTTTTACAAATACGTTTAATCGCTTCTACTAAATCTTCGCGTAATTGCTCTGGCGTAGTATCTGCTGTTACGTTATTAAGAATATCAATAATGCTATTTATGCTCACTTCTTGAACCACAGCATTATTATCCGTTTGTGCATAGGTTGGCAAAGCAGTTAGAGCAGACGCACTAGCTACTAAGCCAGCTAAAATTAATTTTTTCATTTCTCGTCCCTTGGTTGAGTACTAATTGCAAAATTTTAGCGCATCGGTGCAAAAAGTAAACTCTTTATTTACGCCATTTTCATTAGATTTAATAATTTTTGATGGTGGCAGTATTAAATTACCTTGTACCCCATCACATCCTAGGTATTCAAGTATTTCTAAAGTCTCGGTTTTTTCAATTAAACAGGCTAAAACTTTAATACCAAAGCCATGACAAATATTATTAACTGTTTGAATATAAAATTGACTTTGCGGGTTAGTTACCAAATCTTGAATGTAACTACCATCAATTTTAACGTACTCAATATCAAGACCTTGTAAATACCTAAACGACGTTAAGCTAGTACCAAAGTGTTCAATACACACATTAATACCCAGCTCTTTAATTGCATCTATATGTAAAGACGCAACATGCACGTTATAAAGCAAACCAATTTCATGTAGTTCAAACACTAAGTTTGTTTTAATTACCGGTTTAGTGTGCGAGTAAAGGGTAAGCCATTGTATAAAGTCGGCTGAATACAATGAGGCCTTACTAATATTTAACGCAAACACATCATTAGGGTAGTGCTCTTTTACATCTACAAAGCTACGTATAATTTTTTTATCGAGTTCTTCGGTTAAATTTAACTTTTCAGCCATCGCAAATAAGTGACCATTATTTACCTTTTCGCCTTCATGAATAAAGTGTGCAAATACCTCAAAGTAACACTGAGAATCAGTTTTATTAGCTTGTTTAACAGGTTGCACCGAAAAACTCACTTCGCCAGCATTTATAATCGACTTAATTAAGGTACGCCATTGGTTAACACTAAATAATGACTCTTTATCGTTTTTATCAAACGTAGTGTCTTCACCTATAGTGCAACCAGTATCAAGTAGCGATAACACTTCACCTAAACTCGCTCCTTGCTCAACGCCAACAATGGCTAAATTAGCGTAACCGTTTATATGTAAGCTGTTTTCTTTTTGACTTAAATTATCAATGAGGTCTAGGCGGGCTTTATTTAAAAATAAAACGTCATATGGGGCCAGTAATACAAACGTACCCCCGTTAAGCCTAAATATGGTTGAATTTGGTAACTCATCGGCGACATGCTTAAGTATTTTAGCGGCATCAAGTACATGCTGATCACCATCTTGGTAGCTTACCACTTGGTTAATATTATTTAACGAGGGTAGGGTAAGCATCATCGCGGTAATTGGCGTATCGTCAGTAATATTATTTACAACAGAATTAAAGTGGTTTTCAAACGACTTACGGTTACCCAACCCCGTTAACGAATCTATGTATACTTCTTCAGTAAGCGCTTGTGTTTGTTTGGTCAGAGAATCAAAGGTACTTTGTAAGTTTATAACCATGTTATTTATGGCTTGGGTTACAGTGCGAAGCTCCCGTGCTACTGGTATTTCTTTATTTAAGGTAAAGCGTTTTCGAGTCACTAAAGTGGCTTGGTCTTCTACTGCTTTTAACGGCTTAAATACTGCGCGTAAAATTAAAAATGCAATAGCCAGTGATGCTGCTAATAGCAAAAATGAGCTATATAAGCTGCGGAGTGTGTGTTGCCATAAGGTAAGGTAAGATTGCCCAGTATGGCTGGTTACATCAAGTGTACCTGCCATCATCCAACCATTGTTTATTTCAGAGTGCATAGTGGGCGCACTCAGTTCAACAGCACTAATAAACCAACCAGGAACAGATTCAACGCGTTTAGGGTTTTGTAACTCAAACACTATATTATCTTGCACATCGGTAAATTTAATTTGGCTGTAATAACCAGAGTCAAAAATAGCGGTTGCCATCGTTTCGGCAATTACTAGGCTATCGTCTTCTAAATAAGGAGATATAGAAAGCCCTAAACTGGTAGCGGTGTCTTGCGCATGGCTGGCCATTTGCGTTTGTAAATAATTACGGGTTGTATCCACATCGGTAATAACGCGTACACAAAATGAAATAACCGAAATTAATATGATCAAGCCATATACTTGAGTTTTTAAACTCAATCCATATTTAAATATTCGAGACATAACTACTAGTTCCTTTATTGTTACTGGCGGCGGGGGCAAGCTCACCTTGTTCAATTCGTTCAAGCATAGTGTTCCAAGCAGAAACGCCACGACTATTTTTAACCTTATTACCTAACCCTTTCGATTTGGCTAACCATAAACCTTGGCCATTAAAACTGTATATAGGTTTTAAATCGCCCCGATTGCTTGCAGGCACTAATTTTGTATTAAAATTGTCGAGCACCAACGGTATTTGGTTTGGTTGTTCAAAGTATATAAGCACCATGTGTGGTTGATTAACCGTACGCTGGCGTACATACATAAAGCGTATTTTATCTTCGGGGATACCTAAAGCGATTAAAGTAAAATATTTAGCAATAACATAATCTTCACAGTCACCCATGCCAACACCTAGGCTTTCTAGAGGGGTGGCCCAGTAATCTTTTTTCTGCCAAAGTTCGTCATCGGTTTTGTACTTTATATGCTTATTAAAAAAATCATTAACTAAATGAATTTTTTGCCATTCGCTCTTATCGGCGGAGTCATCTATAAAACTCAGCCACGTTTTTATTCGTTGGTGGCCTGCATCGCCGTAAAACTGTTTGGCACGGCTTATTATATCGCTATTTCGCAGATGCAAAAGCATGTCTTGTGCACAAGCAAAAAAAGATACTAATATAATGATGCAAATTCCAACGCGCACAAAGCCCATCCCTAAAATGTTAACAAAGCCATTATATTCCCATTGAGAATGAAATGATAGATTACAAAAAAGGCGAAAATAAACAGTTAACAAAAAATTCACATAAAACAATCAAAAAGACTGCTTTTTAGCTTGAGCGATTAAATGTGTTGTGTATAATAGCCGCCCATGTGGTTAGTAGAGTTTAAAATCCGCTTTTTGTAGTGGCATTTATAAATAGCTAAGCCATAACTAAAAAGTAACTATAAAAGGAATTGAAGTGAAAGTATTAAAAGCAGTCTTGCCTGTTGCAGGCTTAGGTACCCGTATGTTGCCAGCTACCAAAGCAACGCCAAAGGAAATGCTTCCACTAGTCGACAAACCTCTCATTCAATACGTTGTAAACGAAGCAGTAAAAGCCGGTATCAAAGAAATTATACTGGTTACTCATGCTTCTAAAAACGCAATAGAAAATCATTTTGATACTAGCTTTGAACTAGAGGCCACTCTAGAAGCCCGCGTAAAACGCAGCCTACTAGAAGAGGTGCGTTCAATAATACCGCGAGATGTAAGCATTATATCGGTTCGTCAATCGGCGCCGTTAGGCTTAGGCCACGCAATACTTGAAACGCGCCCAATCATTGGCAACAACCCTTTTGCTATTTTATTGCCCGATGTAATTATCGATCAATATAAGTCAAATCTTAAGGTTGATAACCTTGCACAAATGATCGACCGATTTGAACGCACTCAACATAATCAAATTATGGTTGAGCCTGTCCCTCATGATGAAGTGCATAACTATGGTGTGGTTGATTTGGCGGGTAAAAACATTGCGCCTGGCGAAAATGCAACCATAACCACCATGGTTGAAAAACCAAATAATGATGAAGCGCCCAGTAATTTAGCCATAACAGGGCGTTATGTTGTATCGCCTGCTATTTGGGATTTACTCGAATTTACGCCTCCAGGAGCTGGCGGTGAAATACAATTAACGGATGCATTACTGCAGTTACGTCATCTTGAAACAATTGAAGCGTACCATCTAAAGGGTAAGTCACACGACTGCGGTTCAAAACTAGGCTATATGCTCGCAAATGTAGAATATGCAATGCAGTCAAGCACAATGGGTGAAGAGTTTACAAAACGTGCTAAAGCACTACTAGGGTCTTAAATCATTCTTGGCAGATGTCGTGCATTTAAATACCACATATTGTGTAATTATTATTGAATACTTTAAATTATTTCAAGTTACATCCGCAGTTATGCTATTGGATAAAGTTATCATATTATGAATGCCAATCATGCTAAAAGTTAGTAAGCAAATAGTCATTAGTATTTTACTGTTCACCTCACTAATGGGTTTATTATTTAATGCTTTGTTTGGCGCTCTTGCTGTATTGTGTTTTTTAATTAGTGGAATCCTTTTTTGTATCCTTTATGAAAACAAATTACTCAATCTGCTTTTTAAAAATTGGCTACTTTTAGCAATACCGCTATTAGCTATCTTATCTAGCGCTTGGTCAGATATTCCACCTTTAACATTACGAGGTGGTATTCAATTATTACTAACAACAGTGTTTGCAATGATAATCACAGCGGTAGTGCGTTTTGATTTGTTTATTAAAACTGCAGGCATCTGTTTTTTTGTAACAATGTTTTTATGTCTTGTATCTGACAGGTACGCATTAAATGGTATGACAGGTGAATTAAGTTTAATTGGTATATTTGAAAGTAAGAACTTTTTATCAATGAATGCCGCTCTAAGTATCTTTGTTGGGGTGGTAATGTATAAAAATCAAAGTATTAGCCGAAAAACAAGAATGTTTGGATCAGCCTTATTAATATTATCATTTTTGGTTCTAATAAAATCCAAAAGCTTAGGCTCTGTAGTAACAACTTCATTAGTTTTAATTGTGGTATTTTTTTATATTTATTATCAAAAAATTCACATGGCAAAATTAGTTAGAAGTAACCTAAATTGGCTTATAGTCTTGAGCTTTTTAGCACTAGTATCTGGTTTAATTGCTATTGGAAATAGTACAACTTTTGATAATTTTATGTATGAGCTTGATAAAGATCCCACACTAACAGGTCGTACATTTATTTGGTCTCGAGGATTAGAAAGTATTTCCGAAAATCCAATTTTAGGTTTAGGTTATCAAAGCGTGTTCTACGAAGGTAACCCATTAGCTGAAGAAATTTGGGAGTATGCACATGTGCCTTCAGGTGCCGGATTTCACTTTCACAATATGTATATCGATATAACGGTAGAAATGGGACTACTAGGTGGTTTTATTTTTATTATGTTACTTGGCAAGTTTATTCGGCTATTAGCGAACAACAAAAAATTAGAATTTGGTAGTAAAGAAGGTTTTGCATTGATGGTGTTTTTATATATGTTTTTGCAAACCTTTTTGGAAGCAGGTTGGTTTTCACAATTTACAATTTCACATTTTTTAACATGTAGTGCATGGATTTACCTAAACCAAACAACTGAATTAAAGTCTATAAAATTAAGGTGGAATGTATGAGTGGCGTTATAGTATTTGGTGGTTCTGGCTTTATTGGCTCACACCTTATTAATAAATTAGTTAAGAGCAATATATCGCCAATAATTTCAGTCGATATAAAACCACCAAAAGTAAATGTTGAAGGTGTTACTTATATAACTGCAGATGTGAGAGATTTAAGTGCATTTTCACTTAATGGCAAAAGTATCAGTACCATTTATAATTTTGCAGCTATACATACAACCCCAGGCCATGAACACCATGAATATTATGAAACTAATATTTTAGGTGCAAATGAGGTAACTAAATTTGCTGAAAATAATGGCATAAATGAAATTATTTTTACTAGTTCTATATCAGTATATGGAGCAGGGGAGAGCAGAAAAACTGAGGCATCATCACCAACACCAGTGTCGTCTTATGGTTACTCTAAAATGATGGCAGAGCAAATTCATAAAGCATGGCATGAGCGTAATAAAAGCTCAAAACTGATCATTGTTAGGCCTGCAGTTGTGTTTGGTCCGGGTGAAGGAGGCAACTTTACCCGCCTTGCTAGCTTGTTAGATAAAGGTTTTTTTATATATCCTGGCAGAAAAGATACTATAAAATCATGTATTTATGTTGATGATTTACTTTATGCAATAGAACACGCCCGAAATAAAAACACTCACTTTGTTTTATTTAATGGTGCGTATACCACTCGCTATACATTAGAGAATATTGTAAATGCTTTTCAAGATCAGCACTTTCCAAATGTAAAAACCATGCTATTTCCTAAAAGTGTAATGTTGGCTGGTGCTTCATTATTAAAAGCAGTGAACTTTCTAGATATCGGTATTCACCCTGAGCGAATTTTAAAACTAATAAACTCGACTGATGTATACCCCCAGTGGCTCGAAGATGAAGGCTTGTTATTTGACAATGGCCTTGAAAATGCACTTGCTAAATGGGCGCATGAAACTAATGGGAGCTTTAAGTGAGTGAATTAAATTTATTAGTGGTAATACCTTGCTTAAACGAAGAAGCACACATAGCTAAATTGTTGCAGCAACTCACTAACGAATCACCTAAACTCATCGTTGTTGCTGATGGTGGAAGCAGCGATAACACAATAGCTATTGTTAATAGCTATTGTAAAAATTATCCAAATATAAAATTAATCAATAACCCGAAAAAAATTCAAAGTGCTGGAATTAATTTAGCTGTAGAAAAATTTGGCAACGGCTTTACTTATTTTGCAAGAGTAGATGCACATGGGGAATATCCGTCAAACTTTTTAAAAACACTCAATGAAGAAGTGTTAGCAGTCAAGGCAGATTCTGTCGTGATAAGCATGGATACAGTCGGAATAAATGGTTTTCAAAAGGCTGCTGCCTGTGCACAAAACTCTAAGTTAGGTAATGGTGGGTCTGCTCATCGCAATGATAGTAATGAGGGTAAGTGGGTTATTCACGGGCACCATGCGCTAATTAAGATTGAAGCATTTAAGAAAGTAGGTGGCTATGATGAGGCATTTATTGCAAACGAAGATGCAGAGCTTGATTTTAGGCTAACTGCTGCAGGGTATAGAATTTGGTTAACTGGGAAAACGAATATGAAATATTTCCCACGGGATTCTTTTAATCGCCTTTTTGTTCAATATTATCGTTATGGTGTAGGGCGTGCGAGTAATGCTTTAAAGCACAAACAAATCCCCAAAATACGACAGTTAATACCCTTATCAGTATTTCCATGCTTGTTAATTTTTTTACTTGCGCCAATTAGCTGGGTATTTACTATTCCCTTTATTGGCTGGCTAAGCGTGTGTTTAGCTTATGGAACGTTGCTCGCTTTAAAGAGCCGCTCATTAACTAATCTTCTATCAGGATTTATTGCAGCTACTATGCATTTTGGTTGGTCAATTGGGTTTTGCAAAAAATTGATTACCAACTCACTTTCTTTAGTTACGGGTAAGTCATGATGGTTGAAATTACAATTGCTATTTGTACATATAAGCGTGTAGAAATAAAAGAAACATTAGCTTCAATAGCTGAACAGGTATTACCTGAAGATATGGAAGTAAGAGTAGTTGTTGCTGACAATGATGTTGAGCCTACTATGCGCAAAGTAATAGAAAAAACAGCAAATAAATTGGGTATTGAACTTACTTACGTTCACGCGCCATCTCGAAATATATCAATAGCTCGAAATGCGTGTTTAAATAATTGTAAAACCCAATGGCTTGCTTTTATTGATGATGATGAAACAGCTTCAAAAACATGGTTATCGGAATTATACAAAACAGCATTAAATGAAAATGCCGACGTTGTTTTAGGCCCAGTAGAATCTGTGTATCCAAATGATGCACCGAATTGGATAGTTAAGTGTGATCTTCATTCAACTACACCTGTATTTGTTGATGGTGTAATTGAAACGGGTTATACCTGCAATACTTTATTAAACTTAGGGTCTGAGCACCTTAAAAATGAGAGGTTTGACCTAGCACTTGGCAAAAGTGGTGGTGAAGACACCGACTACTTTTCAAGGGTGTTCAAAAAAGGGGCTAAGTTAAAATATGCTGAAAAAGCTACTGTTTGTGAACCTGTTCCAACTGGGAGAGCGACTTTAAATTGGTTGGCCAAACGAAGGTTTAGAATGGGGCAGACCTATGCTCCAACCAAGTATACAGCTATTAGTGGTAAATTATTTACAGTTAAATTTATGCTCAAAGCATTTTCAAAATTTGCATTTTGTTTAGTTATGACGATTTTATGGTGTTTATATCCTAGTAAAAGATATAGCTGGTTTTTAAGAGGGTGTTTTCACTTTGGTGTTATGACAAAGTTGACTGGTATGAACAATATTGAGCTGTATTAAATTATGCCTATAAAATTATGTTTTTTTGCCCTTTTCATAATATTTTCAGCCTTTAGTCAAAGTGTACTTGCAAATAAAGGTCGTTTAATTTGGAGTGATGAATTTAGTGTTGCTGGCTTGCCAGATAATAGTAAATGGCATTATGAACAAGGGTACTTAAGAAATGGCGAAGCTCAACGATATGAAAAAGCAAATAGCTCAAATAGCCGAATAGAAAATGGATTTTTAATAATAGAGTCACATTATCAACCTGCTAAAAAACCAGAAAATCTATGGCAGTATTTGTTTGATGAGCAGCCAAAAGATAGCTATACATCGGCAAGCTTAACCACAGAGCACTTACCAGGCTTTGGATACGGTCGAATTGAAGTTAGAGCTAAGCTACCAATGGGGCGTGGTGTCTGGCCTGCAATATGGTTAGTGGGTAGTAATTTTAAACAAGTGGGTTGGCCGATGTGTGGTGAGATTGACATTATGGAGTATGTTGGTTTTGAACCAGATAAGATTCACTCAGCTATCCATACAAATGCGCGAAACCACAGAAAAGGTAACGCTGTTAATACCGCTTTACAAGTTAAAAATCTTGCAGATGAGTTTCATGCATATAGTGTTGAGCGCACAGCTGAACGTATAGATTTTTATGTTGATGACTTACTACATTACAGTTATCACAAAGAGGATACCTCGCCTAAATCTTGGCCATTTGATCAACCAATGTACCTAATTATCAACTTAGCTATTGGTGGCGGCTGGGGTGGAAGGAAAGGAATAGATAACACTATTTTTCCACAGCAGTTTGTAATTGATTACGTAAGAGTTTATCAATAAAAACTTAGTTCTCGCATATTTAAAGGATGAAAATGTCTAATAATCAAAATGTTGCAGTCATTATTGCTGCTTACAATGCAGATAAAACATTAGCGAGAGCAATTGAATCAGTTATTGATGATGAATGTGTTGCGCAAGTAATTGTAGTTGACGACTGCTCAACTGATACAACAATGAGTATTGCAAAACATTATCAAAATTTACATGACAAAGTGTCTGTATACTCTACAGGTACTAATAGTGGCCCCTCCAAAGCAAGAAATATAGCTTTGCAGCATTGCACGAGTGATTGGGTAACCGTGCTTGATTCTGACGACTTTATTGAAGCTGGACGGTACCAAAAGTTGTTAGTAAATAGTGGCGGCTACCAATTGGTTGCTGATGATCAATATAGAGTTATTGAAGGGCAACCTCTTTCAACAAAAACTGAAATGATGGGTAAAAGTTATAATTTTCCACGAGATATCACATTATCTGAGTTTATTGTTTCTAATATCAGTAAAAAAGGAAAAGAACGTCAAGAGCTAGGGTTTATCAAGCCTATAATAAAACGTGATTTCCTTATTAAAAATAAATTAGCCTATCAAGAAAATATGCGCTTGGGTGAAGATTACGAATTATACTGCCGCTGCCTTGCATTGGGTGCTAAATTAAGACTGATTGAAGCTTGCGGCTATGTTGCACTCGTACGTGAAAATTCTTTATCAGGCAATCATAGTTTGCACGACTTAATACAACTGCGTGATTGTGACTATAAAATGGCGTCATCATTACCCGTAACAGTTGAGGAGTCTCAGTTGCTGAGTCAGCATGCAGAAAGTATTAATGTCAAAATTCAATGGATAGAGTTCTATACCTCATTGAAAAACCTAAAAGTAGCTTCTAGTTTAAAAGCGCTGTTTAATTCTTTTTCAGCTTTGGTATATATAACTGAACAATTAAAAGTTGAATTTGTTAAACGTTTTATTAAGAGAACCGCCAATTAATGATCCATTCATCAAAAGGGGTTTTTTGGCTGTTTTTTAGCAAGTTTTTCCCGCCTATTATTAATTTTAGTGTTTTTGCCTATACGGCACGCATCCTTGCTCCTGAAGACTTTGGTTTAGTGGCTATGGCATTAGCAATTATTTTTATCGCCAGTAGCTTTATGCCATCGGGATGGCGTGATGCCATTATTAAATACCAAATTGAAGATACACTTACAATCAGCAGTATCTTTTGGTTAAATTTGGCTGTTTCGCTGCTTTTATCTGCCATTATTGTTGCTTTATCTTTATTGTCATTTTTTGAGTTTCAAAGCCAAACCTTTAATTTAGCCATTACCATATTTTGTTTAAAGCTCATTTTTGATGGGGCTTTTTATACATTAAATACTGTTTTACTAAAGCAGCAGTTATATTCCCTAATTGCGCTGCGTACAATATTTTCAGCGGTTATATCTGCAGTTATTATTATTGCGCTATTGTTATTAGACTTTGGTGTTTGGGCTTTAGTTTGGGCACAAGCTATTTTATCTATCGCTAACTTTTTTGCTGTCTATTTTCCAACTAGAAACTTGGTCACTTTTCAATTTTCACTGGCGAGTATAGTTAAGCTCAACAGCTTCGCTACTTATTCAACGCTTACTAATGGGGTTAGTTCAGCGCTAAATCATTATGAATCAGTGATTATAGGAGGCGTTCTTGGTAAGCGAGAGCTAGGTTTTTATAATGTAGCTAAACGACTTTCCAATATTATTAGTGATATATTTATTGTGACTGTTAACGAGATTAGCCTTCCTCTTTTAGCGAAAAAACAAGAAGAATTAATAGAGTTTCGAAAAGCATTTATGAACTCAGTCTATTTTTCGGTGTTATGTTTATTTCCGCTATTTACCTTTTGTTTTATCAATAGCGAAAAAATATTTTTAATGCTATTTACAGAAAAATGGCTAAATGCAGCGGTGGTGTTTCAAGCTTTTTGTATCATGTTCCCTTTTATTATTTTAGGCATACCACAAAAAAATATCATTGTATTAAGCAACCATGCTAAATGGTGGTTTCAACTGCAAGTTAAGCTTTCGTTAATTATTGTCCCGCTAACTGCCATAAGTGCTTATTGGGGGTTAAATACCTTACTTATAGCACTAATATTCGGTAAGTGTTTGTATTGTGCAGTTTCAATGTGGAAGTCATGCCAGCTGTTATCGCTTAATATAAAAGAGTACATAACCAACTTTATAGTGCCCTTAATTTGTTGTTTTGTCGCGGCAATTACAACTTCACTGATAACTCAGCTTATTCTGCCATCTAAATTTATAATGATAGATATTATTATTTCAGCCACTATCTTTTTTATAACTTATTTAGCTCAGTTGCTTTTATTTGACAGAAAAAAATTAGTTACCATCGGTTTAATATTATTTCCGAATAATAACCAGTTAAACAAGCTTGCTAAAAAACTTAATATCCAGGACTCTCAATAACATGAAACTTACTTTTTATAAAGGCGATACTCCCAACTTTGGTGATGACTTAAATAATATTATGTGGGATGCATTGGTCGCTCCTGGCTTTTTTGATGACAATGACGACGAGCTCTTTTTAGGAATTGGCTCAATATTATGGGATTATTTACCATCAAACTCTAAAAAAATTGTTATGGGTTCTGGATATGGGGGGTATTCTGGTAAACCTAACTTACAAGATGGTAGCTGGGATGTTGCTTTTGTGCGCGGCCCTCGCACGGCTAAAGCACTCAATTTAGACCCTGAATTAGCCATTACCGATGCTGCAATTTTAACTCGATTTATGAACCTACCAGCACAAGCTAAAAAATATAACGTGAGTTTTATGCCTCACTGGGAGAGCATTAATCGAGGTAATTGGAAACAAGTGTGTGAGCAAGCTGGAATAAATTATATAGACCCTACAGATCCCAACGTGTTGACTTCATTACAAGCCATACAGCAAACTGAATTATTAATAACAGAAGCTATGCATGGCGCTATTTTAGCCGATACACTGCGAGTACCTTGGCTAGCATTAGAACCCATCTTTCCACTACACAGAAATAAATGGTTTGATTGGTCCGAATCAATGCGTATCGACCTTAAGTTCAACACTACGCCAAGTTCTTCCATTAAAGACTTATGGTCACATAAAACAGGTAAGCAAGGATTAGGTAAACGCAGTGAGCAGTTAGGTAGTTTATTCAGTTTTACGGATTCTTATTTTATCGACAGAGCAGCTGAGAAGTTATTAATGCTCGCTAAAAATCACGGGCAAATGAGTAAAGATAATACTTTTATTGAGAAGTCTGAGATGGCATTAGAAAAATTATCGCAGTATTGTAAGGTTATAAGTTTATGATTATTCATGCACCAGAAATACAACATGTTGATGCAGAGCAATGTAAAATCTCTTTTGAGCTTGGCGATTCACCTTTTACTGAATCATCGTTAACATATTATGTACCAGTGCAACAGCAGCAATTGTTATCCGAGTCAGTGGATTGTGTATTAATTGCCTTATTAATGCCTTGCATGGCTGCAAACGAGCCTATTATTTTAAATGGCCATTTATCTCGTCGATTATTTACTTGTTTGCCAACCATTCAAGTATTGTTGCGTTCGGTTTATCCTGAGTTAAATATTATCCCAATAACGGCAGAGCGTTTGATTGGGGCTAGCAAAGAAATAAAAAACAATATAATAGCCACTGGCTTCTCTGGAGGGGTCGACTCATTCGCCACAGTAGCTGATATAAAGGCAGAGAACATTGAATACTTTCTATTTAATAATGTTGGTTCACATGGTGGAGCGGGCGAACGATTATTTGAACAACGCTACAAGTTGGTTTCAAAATGCGCCGCACAATTAAAAACACCTTTGCTTAAAGTTAATTCAAATCTAGACCTGTTTTATGATAATGAGTTATTAAACTTTGTTTATAATCATACTCTTAGAAACGTTTCAGTTGCTTTATTATTACAGCAAGGTATAAATCAGTTTTATTATGCATCTGCGTATCATCTTAGTGATTTTCAATTTTATAACAGACCCACAATCGCGCATCTTGACCCAATATTATTACCTTTGTTATCTACAGAAAATATTGTTGTTTTACCTCATGGAACACTTTTAACTCGATTCGATAAAACCAAACTTATTACTAACTTTCCTGATTCATATCAGTATCTAGATGTTTGTGTAGATGAAGAAAGCGAAAAGAATTGCTCACATTGTTATAAGTGTCGGCGAACAATGGCTACCTTAGATATATTAGGTAAAAGGGAGCTTTATAAAGAGGTGTTTGACTTTTCGCTTTACGATAAAAAGAAATTAAATGTTTTTTATGAACTGTATTCAGATAAAGCCCCCATGGCAGTTGAAATAGTAAATTTTGCCAAAAAAAGTAATTATTCAATTCCATTTGGAGCCCTGCTAATGTCAAAAATACCTTCAAAAGTAAAGCCGCTTTATCGTGGTTTGAAACGCTTAAGCGGGAGAGTTTAATGTTTAAGTATAATATTGGAGTGGTGATCCCTTTTTATCAAAGAGAGCAAGGTATACTCGCGAAAGCACTGTTATCAATTGCCACGCAACAGGTTAAAAGTACAGCATTTATCATTGTAATTGTTGATGATGGCTCTCCTATACCTGCAGACAACGAGCTTGCTGCCTTAGAGTTGCCGGAACATTGTCGTATAGAATTAATTAAGCAAAAAAATGCAGGGCCAGCAGTTGCCAGAAACACCGCATTAGATTATCTGCAACAGTGTGGAATCAGTACTGTTGCTTTTTTAGACTCAGATGATGTTTGGAAAGAGCATCACATTTCAGAAGCGTTATCAGCGTTATCATTAGGTGCGGGATTTTATTTTTGTGATCATAGCCGTTTTGATGAAAAAAGTTCTTGGTTTTCTTCATTGGATTGCTTCAAGCATTGGAATGATACGGCTGCCGCATATAATATTGAGTTAAGTGCAGATAAACAGCTAGCTGAGTTATCCGGTGCTAGTTGTTTTAACTTATTTATTAAAGATTATTTAAGCCAAACTTCGTGTATTGTTTATGATTTTAAATCGCAACCTGATGCGCGCTTTGATCCCTCTTTAGTAAGTGCCGGAGAAGACTTTTTTCTCTGGTTGCAATTGGTGAGTAACTGTAAAAAAGTTATTTTTTCATTTAATAAAAACATTCACTGTGGTGAGGGTGTAAACATCTATTTTGATTCGTTTGATTGGGATAAGCTTGCATCATCTTCTCAACAAGGATATCACTTTATTTTGTATAAAAAGATACTATCTACCTTCTCTTTACAAAAAGAGGAATATGATTTTATTAAAGAAAAGACTGAGCTTCATTTAAATCGCTACTCTTTTTTGATGATAAAACATTTAATCTCGCAGGTGGGCTTTAATCGCTGTTTGGCAAAATTCTTATTCAAGAGATTTCCAATAACAATGCTTTTTGTACCATTTCGCTTTATTAGAGCGGCTTTAAACAGAAAAATTCTGCAAAGATAAATTATTAATAGCGAAATATTATGCAAAAAATAATTGTAGCAACCTTAACTACAGGTACAAGGAACACAACGTTTAATGAGTGTTTAAAAAGCTTGCAGACACTCACTAACATTGGTGACTATCAAATAGACATACTGGTTGTAGAAAATAATAAGCAAGCAGATGAGCAGATTCAAAAAATACTTACTAGTTATAACACCAGTGAAAAAAGTGTGAAGTATTTGCTGGAGCCAATAAAAGGGATCCCCCACGCACGAAATGCAGCACTTAACTTTGCGAAACAGGAAGGCTATTCGTATTTAGCATTTATAGACGATGATGCTTTTGCTTCTCCGGATTGGATTAAAACCTTGGTAAAAACGAACGATAGCGCTAATGTTGCCTCAGGCCCACAGTTAGCAATATTTCCTGAAGGGACTAGTTCATTTTATTGTAACGCTACGGTATACCATGAACGTAAATTAGCCGATGGCGCTGAAATAAAATGGGCGGCAACTAATAATGTTTTGATAGATATTAATTTTATGAAGGCCAATAAGCTTGGTTTTAATCCTGCGCTTATTAATGGCGGCGAAGATAAAGAGTTGTTTTTACGGGTTAACCAGTTAGGCGGCAAGCTTGTATGGAGTGAAACGGCTGTTGTTAGCGAATATATCGCGCAAAGTCGCTTATCGATTAAGTGGGCGATGCGTCGAACGTTTAGAATTGGCGCTACCGGCTTTATGATTGAGTCTGCAATTAGAACGCCTTTTGAAAACTATACAACCTGTATAGTGAAAGGCACACTTTATTTAGCGAAAGGCCTGTTTTTTTTACCTTATCATGCCTTATCACCTAAGAGTTCGTTGTTAAATTCTTTATGTGATCTATCTCATGGAGTTGGTTTTTTTTATGGCTTATTTAGTAAAGGCCGAGTTAGTAAGTATACGTAATTTATTTAGGATTAATAATGTCAAACGCTATTGATGTTTCAATTGTAATTGCCGCATGGAATGCACAAGATTTTATTTTAACCGCGATCAATTCTGCTTTGGCACAGAAAGGAGTTTCGGTTGAAGTGTTAGTGGTTGATGATGCATCAAGCGATTCTACATGTGCTGTGGTTGAATCAGTTAAAGATTTACGCGTTAAGTTACTTCGTTCTGAAAAAAATGGCGGTCCAGGTGCTGCTCGTAATATCGGCTTTGCTGCAGCGCAAGGAAAATGGATAGCTGTATTAGATTCAGATGATGCAATGCATGAAAGTAGGTTAACAAATATGTTAAATGCGGCTTCTGAAACCGCTGATGTTCTAATCGATAATTTTTGTGAATTAAATAGTGATGGTGTAATTTCTAAGCCTTTTTATTCAACATCTGACTTACCCTTAGGTGATTTAAGTTTATCGTTTCTCATTAAAACGAATCTCGTATTTTCAAATGTTAAATCAACGGGTTATGTTAAACCTTTGTTTAAAAATGAGTTTGTAAAAGCAAAGGATATTCAATACTGGCCAGAAGTTAGAATTGGGGAAGACTATTATTTTTTAGCAAGTTGCTTAGCAAATGGTGCAAATGCACAGGTACTTGATCAGGCAGGTTATATTTACACTATTCGTGATGGTTCTATATCAAGTAAAATGGAAGTGTCTCATATCACTAAGCTTTTAGATTTTGATAAAAAGTTTATGCATGAGCATACGCTATCAGAAGAAGAATTAAATGCTCAGCAAAGTCGTGAAAAAAACTTAATCTGTGCATACAACTATTTAGTGTTAGTAAGACAAATTAAAACGCGCCAAATACTATCCGCTCTAAAGAATGTGTTTTCAAATCCTTCAAGTGTTTTACTATTGAGCCTACCTATTAAAAAAAGATTATCATCTTTATTTAAATTTTAAAATAAACACATTTAATTTCAAAAATTTCATAAAGGGTTATTTTTCATAAATGCATATGATTACCTGGGTTTCAAATCAACTAGAAATATCTCATGGTGCCAATACACCACTTCGAGCAATGGAGGGTTTACGCGGAATTGCTGTGTTTTTAGTTTTTCTAGTTCATTACAGCTCATTAATATCCCCTTGGCTTTCATACGACACTACATATATTGCTTCATTTATTCATTCAGCAGGGCATATAGGAGTTGACCTATTTTTTGTACTAAGTGGTTTTTTAATATACGGTACGATTATAAATAAGTTGAGCTTTGATGTAATAACGTATGCTAGACGTCGTATTTCAAGGATTTACCCAACGTTTATCTTCGTGTTTTTGATTTATCTTGCCTTATCTTTTATTTTTCCTTCTGAGAGTAAGTTACCTCAAGAATTGAAACTACTTGTAATTTATGTAATACAAAACCTCATGTTATTACCTGGTTTGTTTGATATTGACCCAATTATTGCTGTTGCGTGGTCCTTAAGCTACGAGGTTTTTTACTACATATTTATTCCAATTATTATTTTTGCAACAAATATGAAAAGCTGGAAAAGTAACCACCGTATTAATTTTTGGTTATTAATTACCTTATTTGGTTTTACTTGGTTTTACATTAACGATGGGAATGTACGCTTAATGATGTTTATTTGCGGCATTTTATTGTATGAGTTTAATAAAATTCAAAAAGTAACATCCAGGAAAATGGGTACTATAGCTTTTATAGCTGCAATATTATTTTTTGGCTCAAGAGCGTTAGTAGACATAAATTATAACTTATCGATTGCAGTGATTTATGTGTTATTTTTTATTTTTTGTTTAAATGCTTTTAGTAGTGCTTCGTTTAGTTCAAAGTGGTTGGTTAATAAATGTTTAAGAAAGTTAGGTAACATGAGTTATTCATATTATTTGATTCACGGCTTAACATTAAAATTTTGTTTTTTAGTTTTTAGTGTGTTTTTTGAAAAAAATCCTATTTATGACTTTCTATATTTCTGGTTTTGGATCCCACTTTTTTGTTTGACTTTAATAACGTCGTTTGTGCTTTTTGTAATTATAGAAAAGCCAGTTTCTTTAAAGAAGAATGTTTAATCTTAATCCCTAATCCCTAATCCCTAATCCCAATTTTAATAAATATATACTAACTCTATCACTCTGAGAGGTTACTCTTTGGTGGTAGAGCTTTAATCTCGACAAGATAAAAACCTTTTATATTAACCAATTTAAAGTAACGGCTGACAATAAGTTTTCTAAATTAGTATCTGTCAATTTCTTTAAGTTGAGTTTTTACAAAAATTTTAAGTTTTTGGCATTGGACAACTTACTCACATTTATTTTTATTACTCATGGAACATAACTTTTTAAAATGATAAAGACATTTTAATCGGTAATTTAATGCTCGGTTTTTCTTAACTTAAGTAGTCACCGTTACCTTTCAATCCTCGCGTACATAAAAAGTGCAAATTAATATAAATATAGACAAATTTTTATATGCTTAGTTTTCTTTGGGAGTTGATATACTACTCACCTCTTTTAATTCCGTTTACATAAAATAAA
Organism: Pseudoalteromonas sp. TB41; assembly: GCF_000497975.1. Taxonomy (NCBI): domain Bacteria; kingdom Pseudomonadati; phylum Pseudomonadota; class Gammaproteobacteria; order Alteromonadales; family Pseudoalteromonadaceae; genus Pseudoalteromonas; species Pseudoalteromonas sp. TB41. The sequence goes on from NZ_AUTH01000036.1 coordinate 103,202, forward strand.
CATTTAGCAATGCTTTTTGGTTTGTTTTTCGCTTTTTTGGAGTTTTAGCTCACTCTAAGTCATTGATTTTAGTTTTTGTTCCTTTTTAATGGGCACTTACTTGGTACTTTTGTAGTGTTTTTTGTTCCTTTTGATTTTAATTGTGTATATAATGTTCACCAAGAATTCGATGAATTAACTTTCGTTAAACAAATGACTTAAATTTGGTGCCATCATGCACTTTTCATTTTCGAGGGAAAAAATGACTAACTCACTATTAAAATTTAAAAAATTGAGTGCAGTGATCGCACTTACATTAGCCAGCTCTACAACACTGGCTGCAGATTTAGGCGTTGCCAATAATTTTTCAGCATTTGTTTTTAATGATTTTAAATCAAACTTTGGTCGTGCTGACGGTGCTATCGCCGCAGGTGAAATTGATCTTAAAGGTTACAGCGTGGGTTACACTCGCCCATACAACCCAGAAGAATATTACTTAATTAGTGAATCAACCATCGATTTTAAATATGGTCGCCAATATGTTGGTAGCATGGTAGCCGGTGGCGGTACTGATGTTCACTGGAGTGTTCGTTGGGGTATGGAGTGGGGCTCTAAAATCCTTTCTAACCAAGATGAATCGGCATTACCATTTAACTTTGATGAGCAAGAGCAATATTACAAAGATTTAAGTACACAATTAAGTGAACTGGATGAAACAGGTACAGTGTACCGTAAATGGGGCGGCCTTTATTTACAAGGTGATGGAAGCTCTGATAGACAAGTATTTAATTTAGAAGCTCGTGACTTTGCTAAAGCGCATACTTTTAAAGTATGGGGTATTCCTGCGGATGCCACTTTAGTTTTTAATATTACAGGTGATGATAACGTAGTTGTAAAAGGTAAAAGCTTTGCACGTTTACGTCACCATGCGAGTAAAACCGTGTTCAACTTTACTAATGCACAAAAGCTAGATATTAAAGGCAATCGTTGGCAGGGGGTAATATTAGCTCCTTATGCTGATATCAGAGGTGTATACGGCACGGCAAAAATGCCAATTATTGGCCAAAGTTTTTATGGCTCAATGGCGCTACTAGGTGGCGAGTTTGATGGAGAATTACCAGCTAAAGCTCAACCTATAGCGCCGTTTGAAATGGTACAAAAGTGGCATTGGGATTCAAGCGAATTCATGCCTGAACACACGCAAGTTGCTTCAACTCCTGTTGTTGCTCAACTGAATGATGATAACGGCGATGGCGTTATTAATAACAGTGATGTGGCTGATTTAGTTGTTGTTACATTCAAAAATAATGTCTTCTATAAAAATGGTTTAGTTCGTGCCTTAAGCGGTATTGATGGTACCGAATTATGGACATACGAAAACGGCGGTGTATTCAGTGACCCTCGTAACACGGTAGCTGCAGCCGATTTAGATGGTGATGGCGTTGTTGAAATAGTTTTAAGTGATTTTGCTTCACCTGTAATACAAGTCGTTAACCATTTAGGTGAAGTTAAAAAAGAGTTTGCTAAATCGGGCAAACCACTAGGTTCAGTAACTTTAAGTGATATAAATAATGACGGTGTTGTTGAGATTGTAAACGGAAATAATGTATTCAGTTATGAAACAGGTTTACTTTACAGCACTAATTGGTCTGCTGCTTCAATAGCGTTTGATGCTGATAATAATGGTACTCAAGAGGTGCTCTCAGGTGGTGGTTTGTATGACTCAAATGGTGTGCAACTATGGCAATATGGTGCACCAGGGGGCATGTGGTTTAGTTCAGTTGTTAACTTGGATGATGACTTGGAACCTGAAATAGTTATTAGTAATCCTAGTAATAACACATCTGAAAGTGTTTTTGCGGTACTTGAGCATGATGGTAACGTTAAATGGGAAATAACAAACCCTAATAATTTAGGTGGCGGCGCTCAAGCAGTTTCAAACTTTTTAGGTGCTAATAGTTTAGGGATAGTCTACTCAGGATACAGCTCTGTAGATATGTACAATACCTCGGGTGAAGTTGTATGGTCGTTTGCTAATGGCGATGTATTTAACGGTAAAATGGGTGTCAGCGCCTATGACTTTAATGGCGATGGCATTGATGAAGTTATCGTACAAGATCACCTCAAGGTTAGAGTTTTAAATGGTATTAATGGTGAAGTGTTATCGACTGTTGCAAATTCTACATGGTCACTTTGGGAGTACCCTTTAATTGTAGATTTATCGGGTGATGACAATGCTGAGTTAATTACCGTTTCTAACAACTTTGATAGTCGTTATAGTATAAACAAGGGTGTAACTGTTTATGGTGCTGCTGATACCAGTAAACCGTGGAAAAATGCAACTCGCATTTGGAACCAGCATTCGTACCACCAAACAAATATTAACCAAGATGGCACTGTACCGACAGTAGAGCTACCAAGCTGGTTAAATAATAATACTTATCGCTCTAGTACACTTAAATAAAAGTACTTTTAGCAAATAAAAGGCCAATTAAGTTTTAATTGGCTTTTTATTATTAAATTGTTGTTTAAAATAATTGGCAATTAATAATCACGTAGAATTTGAGGTTTTTTTGTCGAACTTACAGCAAGATCCAGCTATTAGAAGTTTACTAGAACGAATGCCTAAAAACATTCAATCTACTTTTACCGATGAACAGCTAGCGTATTTAAAAATAGCCATTGGTGCTAGGCAGTGGGGTAATCATGCTGTTGATTGCAGAGGCGTAGTTAAGTTTTTTAAATACCGTTACTACTATGTTTTTTTAGCGGGGCTAAACAGGCGTGAATTAAGCGCAAAAGAGCAAAAAGTAGCAAAATTGGCTCAAGCGCTAATTTTAAGCATCGCGGCTATTTTTATTATTTTACTTACATTGCTGGTTTTATATTTGATTAAGTCAGCATTGGGCATTGATATTTTTGATGGATATTCGTTTGGGGTTTGGAGTTGGTTCAAGGGGGTATTTAATTAAAATGTGAGTATTCTTGATACTTAGTGAACAAAGCAAGAGTTAGCTAAAATGTTTAAACATGAATTTTAGTACTTTTGTCGGAATCAGTAATTGAACAAAATTGGCTAATACTATATTATCCTCGTGGATTTTGTGAGGTGCTACTCACACTGAATTAGCTATAAGGAATTAAGCAAAATGACATCTCCAAGGACATTTAAACCTTCAGGTTCCTCTGATGCCAATTTTTACCGATTATTCGACATATTTGCGTTGTTTTTAGCCTTTCAGTGCGCAGCCCTAATTTATAATTTTAAACTCACTCCTATTTATGCTGCTTCAGCACTAACTGTTGCACTTAGTTTTTTATACAGCGCTGAGCTGTTTTCTACTTATCGCTCTTGGCGAGCGGGCAAATTTAGAACAATGGTAATGTGTGCATGGGGTAGTGTTTTAATTGCCTTTGCGTTTTTACTGGTTGTTTCTTTTTTATTTAAGTTTACTGAGTCACTTTCTCGCGTGGGAATAGCTATTTGGTTTACGTTAAGTGTGGCATATTTATTTATTTGGCGCTTAGGGGTTTATTGGTATAAACGTAGTCGCCGTAAGTTAGGACTATCACAACGCAATGTGGCCATTATTGGTGCTACAGAGTCTGCTGCTTATTTACATGCTGAAATTGTAAAACACGACGAGTTAGGGTTTAACTTTAAAGGTTTTTACGACGACAGAAGCCCCGAGCGTTTGTTTGAACAACTCGAACAGCAAGGTGTTGAGGGGCGTATACAAAGTGCAGTAGATGCTGCTCGTAATGGCGAAATAGACATACTTTATATAGCTCTCCCCATGAAAGCGCAAAAACGAATAGCTGATATTTTATTACAGCTAGGTGATACCACCGTCGATGTGCACATAGTACCTGACTTTTTGCTCTCAAATTTAATACATGCTCGCATTGAGCACGTGGGTGATGTTGATACATTAAGCGTGTTTGAAGCGCCGTGTATTGGTGCTCATGAATTTATTAAACGCACAGAAGATATAGTCGTTTCAGCTATTATTGTTACTTTAATTACCCCACTATTATTGACTATTGCTGCCGCCATAAAGCTGACATCAAAAGGGCCTATAATATTTAAGCAAGATCGTTATGGCTTAGATGGCCGCAAAATAAAAGTGTGGAAGTTTCGCTCGATGACCGTGACCGAGAATAGTGATGTAGTGACTCAGGCAACCAAAAACGATGCCCGCATTACTCCACTAGGTGGTTTTTTGCGCCGAACTAGCCTTGACGAACTGCCGCAGTTTATAAATGTTTTAAAAGGCGATATGTCGATTGTTGGCCCAAGGCCTCATGCGGTTGCCCACAACGAAGAATACCGAAAAAAAGTAGAGTTTTATATGTTTAGGCATAAAACCAAACCGGGTATTACCGGTTGGGCACAAATTAACGGCTGGCGCGGCGAAACAGATACTTTAGATAAAATGGCCAAGCGAGTTGAATACGACCTACATTACATTAAACATTGGTCTTTATGGTTTGATGTAAAAATAATTTTTATGACAATTTTTAAGGGATTTAAAAGTGAAAATGCGTACTAATACAATTACCACTTTACTTGTTGCGTTGGGCTTAAGTGCACCTGCATTGGCAGTAGAATTAAAGCCAGGCAGTGTAATGACTAAAGACGGCGCCGAGATTACACCTACGCTACAGCTAGGCGTGAGCAGCAACGACAACTTTTTTATGACGCCGTCTGCCACTCAGTCACGTTTAATATGGAATATAGCGCCGAGTTTAAACGCTTTAATTGAAGATGGCCCAGATAGCTATAAATTTGATATTGCATCAAGCACGTCGTTTCATAATAAAGATACTACCGATAACTTTACTCAAGTAAACTTGGGCGCAGGTGTGCATAAAGAGTTTACTAGCCAACAAAGACTAGATGTGACGGGTAACGCTGACTGGTTATACGAGCAAAGAGGTGCCGGTTTAACTGAAGGTCAAGGCAGCGTTATAGCTGAACCAACACATTACCAACAACAAAACCTGGAAGCTCGCTACGAATACGGTGCACAAAGCTCTAAAGCTCAGGTTGCTTTAACAGCGGGTTATTATAACAAAAATTATCAAAATTTTACCACTATATCGCAGTACCGTGATTACGATAAACCTATGTTATCCATTACTGGATATTACAATACCCAAGCAGGCACGCGTACCTTTTTAGAAGTAAAGCAAGAAAACTACCGTTATGATGTAATTGACTCAAACGGTATTACCCGTGACTCAGACGACATAAAAGTATTATTAGGTATGGAGTGGAAAGCTACAGCCGTTACTTCTGGTTCTTTTAAAGTGGGTTACCAAAATAAAGATTTTGAGTCAAACCTGCGCGATAACTTTAGTGGTTTAAGCTGGGAAGCCGCTGCTGTTTGGAAGCCGCTTTCTTATTCTACGCTGCAACTGGTAACAAAACGCGCGGCAAAAGACCCTTTATTACAAGGTGATTACATTAAAGAGAGTGTTTATGGTGCTACGTGGCAGCATGATTGGAGCGACTATTTAAGCTCTGTAGTAAGCGCTAATTATGTAGAACAGCAATATTCAGGTAACTTAAACCGTAAAGACAAAGTTAAAAATGCTCGCTTAGGCTTAAATTATTTAGCTAGTAATTTTGGTATGGTAACGGGCTATGTTGATTTTATAGATCGTAACTCAACCCAAACTGATATTGAATTTGACCGCGTAATTGTAGGCCTTAACTTTACATTTGCATTAAAGGGAAATGAATGAAGGTTAAAATTTTAACTGGCTTAATGTTATTACTGAGCTTTTGTAGTTTTGCGAACGATTCGCAAAACTACATTTTAGGTGCGGGTGATAAAATAGAAATAAAAGTATTTGGTCAGCCTGATTTAGATGTAACCTCACTGCTTGGTAATAGCGGTGAGATTAATTACCCGTTTTTGGGTAAGGTTAAACTGGTGGGTTTAAGTGTTTCGCAAGTTGAGCAAACAATAAGCAAGGGTTTACAGCCTGATTACTTAGTAAACCCTAATGTATATGCGCAGGTAGTAGATTACAGACCTTTTTATATTCATGGAGAGGTTAAAAAGCCGGGTGGATACCCTTACCAACCAGCTATGACGGTAAACCAAGCTATTGCATTAGCCGGTGGGTTAACCGAGCGTGCCTCAGTTGACAAAATATTTATTTTTAAAGAACAAACCAAACAGCAGCAACAAAAAGGTAGTTTAAACAGCCAAATTGCAGCGGGTGACACCATAAAAATAGAACAGCGCTTGTTTTAAGCAGTTTAAGGCAGTAATTAAAAAATGAATACACACTCTGAAAAACCTAGCAACAACGAGGAAGTTATTAATTTAGGTGCTTATCTTAATGTTATTAAGCAAAGTAAATGGAAAATTTTAGGTTTTGCTATTTTAGTTACATTATTAACTATTATGTTTGCGTTAACGTTAGTACCTAAGTATGTAGCCACAGCCACTTTATTGATTGAGTCGGAGCAAACCAAAGCGGTCAGTTTTGATGAAATTTATGGCTTAGACTCTACTAAAAAAGAGTATTATTTAACCCAGTTTGAAATTATGAAATCGGATAGTATTGCCCGTGAGGTAATTACTAAACTTAATTTAAAAGATCACACAGATTTCATAGGTAAACCATCGCTTACTAGTGAGTTAAAAGGCATGGTCAAACAGTTACTGCCTTTTTTAAACAAAAAAGTAACCTCCGTTATTAGTCAAGAAGAACAGGCTGAACGACAAATGTTAGGTTTACTTGCTGCGTTTAAGTCTCGTTTAAATGTTTCACCTATACGCAATACCCAATTAGTACGCGTAAGTTTCGAGTCGAGCGATCCGAAGTTGGCTGCGTTAGTCGCTAATACTGTGGGTGAGTCTTACATAGAAAGCCAAATGCGCGCTAAAATGGGTATTACCCAACAGGCGTCGAGCTGGTTAAACACGCGTTTATCTGAATTGCGTATACAACTAGATAGCTCTGAAGTGCGATTACAAGCCTATCGAGAAGCACAAAAATTAGTAGATATTGAAGGCATAGCAGGGCTGGTTACCCAAGAGCTTGAACAAATGTCTAAACAGTTAGTTGATGCGCGTGCGGCTAAAAATAACCTTGAAAGCATTAACCGTGTGATTAACGAATATGGTAACGAAAACATAGAGCTACTTGGCAGTATGCCTGAGATTACTTCACACCGTGTAGTGCAAGATGTTAAACGCGAGGTGGTACTCGTTGAGCGTAAAGTCAGTGAGCTTGGCGAGGTTTATGGCCCTAAACATCCTAAAATGATCTCAGCTAAGGCTGAGCTTGCAACCGTAAAATCAAACCTTAATAAGCAAATTAAAGGTTTAATTACCGGTATAGAAAAAGAGCTTAATAGAACTACGCGAACAGTGAATGCGCTTGAGCGTGATTTAGCTAAAATTCGCGCTGAGTATCAAGAGATTACCCGCAAAGAAACACAATATAATCAGTTAAAGCGTGAAGTTGAAACAAACCGTAATATTTTTAATACCTTTTTATCTCGCTCTAAAGAAACTGAAGTGACCAGTGACTTTAGTTCAGCTGCTGCTCGCTTTACTGACCGTGCTTATGCACCAAACCAACCTAGCAAGCCTAACAAAAAGTTAATTGTTATTTTAGCTTTTGTGGCAAGTTTTGGTTTTGCAGTGGTAATGACCTTTGTTTTTGATGCCTTAAATGACACAGTTAAAAACAAAAACGATGTAGAAAATAAACTTGCGCAGCGTATGCTTGGTTTGTTGCCTCACGTTGCAGTTCCTAAAAAGAGCTATTTTCCTATTCATGCTTATTTAGAAGATACTTATCGCCGCTTTGCTGAGTCGGTACGTACATTCCGCACTAGTTTATTGTTAACTCATCTTGACCGAGCGCATCAGGTTATAGCGGTTACCTCTACCTCCCCAGGAGAGGGTAAAACCACCACCTCTGCCAATTTAGCGATGTCGTTGGCACAAATGGGCAAGGTATTACTGATAGATGCCGATTTACGTAAACCAACGTTAGCTAAACGTTTTGATATACCTGTATTTCACCCAGGTTTAAGTAATTTAATGATAGGTACTGAGCAACTAGCTGAGTGTGTACATGTTGATACACAATCGGGTGTCACTATTATGCCAAGCGGGCAAATACCGTCGAATCCACTTGAGCTTTTATCAAACCCACGTTTTGCTGAGTTACTTGGCGAGTTAAAAGCGCAGTACGATCACATTATTGTTGATACACCGCCTACACAGGCAGTAAGTGATGCATTAGTAATTGCGCAAAGTGTTGACTCGGTTGTTTATGTTGTTAAGTCAGACATAACCCGTATTAAACCAATTACAGCTGGCCTTGAGCGTTTATTTGAAGTAAAAGCCCATGTTGCTGGTGTGGTACTTAACAAGGTAGATATGAGTAAGTCTAAAGATGAGCATAGTCATGGTTACTATGATTATTACGATTACTCTCAGCAACCTGAAAAGCCACAAGCGTAACGAAGTTAATTTATGATTGATATTCATACGCATATTTTGCCGGGTATTGATGATGGCGCTAAAGATTTAACTGAATCTTTAGCGCTTTTAAAATTGGCTGAAAACGACGGCATTACTCATATGGTGGCAACGCCACATATACATATGGGTCGCTTTAACAATGCGACTGCTCAAATCAAAAACGATTTAGAGAGTTTAAAGCTAGAGGCACATAAAGAGGGTATTAATGTTAAATTAGCGGCTGCTGCTGAGGTGCGTTTAGACGTAGAACTTATGGCAATGGTGATGGCTAATAAGCTGCCTTTTATTGGTAAAATAGCAGACAAAAATGTGTTGTTATTAGAGTTACCGCATTCACACATGCCACAAGGTTACGATAAGTTTATACAGTGGCTCGCTAAACAAAACACACGCGTTATTATTCCGCACCCTGAGCGTAATCGCGATATTCAGTCAAACCTTTATTATATTCAGCACTTAAAGCAGTTAGGCTGCGACTTTCAATTAACTGCATCGAGTATTGAAGGCGAGTGGGGCGAAAGCGCTCAAGCTATAGCGTTACAAATGCTAAAAGATGGTTTAGTGAACTATGTTGCCTCTGATGCGCATTCAGTAAAGCGCCGACCGCCTATTTTAAGCCAAGCTAAAAATACAGTAGCGCAGTTAATAGGTGAAGAGCAGGCAACAGCGCTTTTTGTAACTAACCCGCTGCAATTAACCGAGAGCTTATTTAATGACTAAATTAAACATGGTCAAGGTAGTGCCTGCTGTTATTTTAGCTCTAATAGTGCTTGTAATTGCATATAGCAGCATGCAAAGTATGCGCGCTAATGCATGGTACTTTCATGCACTTAATATTGTGCAAGAGTCGGATGGTGCTTTATCTGGTTCATCGCTTCAAGCTGCAGAAAATGCGATTACGTTAGCTACGAATATGGATCCCGAGCATCCTCATTATTGGCATTTTTTAGCCCATATCAAATTACTAAGCCTCAGTGGTATAGATAGCACATCAAGTGAGCAATCAGATAAAGTAAAGCAAACATATCAACAAGCTGAGCAGGCGTTATTAAAGTCAGTTGAGCTTAGACAAACTTGGGCACAAACTTGGATGAGCTTAGCGCAAGTTGTAAGTTATCAAGAGGGACCAACAGAGCGGGTATACAATTATATTCAGCAAGCCAAAAAAGTAGGCCCATATAAGTTAGATATTCATTTAGGCATTATTCAAATTGCGTTAATGCACTGGAGTGAACTACCACCTACCTACAAAGCCCTTTATGTGAATGAGCTTAAATTAGCTTCTAAATATGGTTATAAATTTTATGATGTGTTTAGTATGGCTGAGCAAATGAATCGTTTGCCAATAGTGTGTTTATCGCTGCAATTTGGTTCTCATTATGAGGCTATCAGAGGCAGCTGGATGTTTAATAAATACTGTGGTTAAAACACGAGCCACGAGCTTCGAGTAACGGGCCTTGAACCTCGCAGCTCGTCTACTCTGAACTTTAACCTTTTTTGAACCACAGAGAGCACCGAGGCGCTTCGTGCTGCACAGAGAAAAAGCTTCAATTTTGGAAATCTAATAACTAAGAACAGTTCTTTAATCTTTGTCTTTAATTACTTTCTCTGTGTTCTCCTATCCTCTGTGGCGGAGTTTTTCAAGTTAGTTGTCGCATCAAATTAAATTTTATGCCGCCCGCATTGCTTCTTTTTTCTCTGGATTTAAATTTACTTCATTGGTCATTGTCCAATCTCTAGATTTTCCTGACCAACGAATTGGATTCTGCAATTTCGCTATTTCATTTACTCGGTGACGGTTCGCTAGTATCGCTTTATCTAATCCTAAATGACGCTGGTTTGGCGTGACAAATTTAATACCGCTGTGCAAGTGCTCATCGTTGTACCAATCAACAAATCCGTTAACCCACTTCCTTGCACTACCGATGCTTTCAAAGGCTTTTTCAGGGTATTCTGGGCGATACTTTAACGTCTTAAATAGCGATTCAGAATAAGGATTATCATTACTCACTGACGGTCGGCTAAATGAAGGCACAATACCTAACTCCTGCAATGTTGCCAATAACGTTGCCCCTTTCATTGGACTGCCATTATCCGAGTGCAACGTGACTTGATCTGGCTTTACCTGCTCTCGCCTGCAAATATCTACCATTAAATCAGCCGCCAGTGTGCTTAGCTGTGTGTCATGAACCTGCCAACCAACTATTTTTCGACTATAAATATCCATCACTAAATATAAGTATAAAAACTGACCTTTAACCGCTGTTGGCAAATATGTGATATCCCATGTATAAATTTCGTTTACACGTGTTGCCTTGAGCGCTTTTGGTTTTTTTATCTTTTTATTTGGTTTAACTTTTTCTCTGTGTGTTAATAATTTATGTGATTTCATAACACGATAAAACGAGCTTTCTGATGCTATCCACACACCTTTATCTAATAGTTTAGGGACTATCTTGCTGGGTGGTAAATGTCCGTATTCTATTGAATTTACTGTCTTAATAATACGCTGTTGCTCTAATTCAGTTAGCCTGTTAGGTGGTCGCTTTATCGTACTCGTTCGCTTATCTGTCATATCATCAGCTTCAATCCAGCGTTGAATTGTTCTTGCCGTTAGACCAAGTAACTCACATGCTTTTGCTTGCCTTGCCCCTGATTTCTGCGCGTCGGTAATGAGCTTTATCAGTTCATGACGTTCAGTTGAGCTGGTTAATCGTCCTCGTTGAAACCCCAAAGCGCATCCGCTTTTTTTTTGAGTACAAGTAGAGCGGCAGTTTCAGCTAAGGCCTTATCTTTGCGATTCAGTTCTTTTTGCAGTTGCTTTATTTCTTGCTTAAGCTGTTTACTGTCTGACTTTACTGTTTTATTTGAAGGTGGTGTTACTAAATCTTGCTTCCACTGTTTAATATGATGCGGGTAAAGCCCCTTAGCACGGCAATATTCATTAAGAGCTGCTTCATCTAAACTCGCACATTCAATAATGGCATTAAGCCTTTCTTCTAAGCTCCAGTCATGAGGGCGTTTTTCTGTTGTCATGTGACTACCATTATTTTTAGTTTCAAGTTCATGTTTTTTAGCAAGCGTAATCCATCGTTGCAAGGTTGAATAACCGATGCCTAAATCAAACGCAATATCTTCTAGGCGAACATCATCACATTGAGATAATGCTTTTTCAACAGCTTGAACTTTAAATTCTTGTGTAAATCGACGTCTCATTTTATTGCCTCTATTAAAAGTTAGAGGCGACAACTATCCTGACACAGGGGG
>NZ_AUTH01000037.1:0-23254 GCF_000497975.1 Pseudoalteromonas sp. TB41
TAGGGGCTGTTGATCTTTGTAGTACATATATCAATCAGCCCACATTGGTAGCCACATCATAGTAAATGCTAAAGCGAGCATTGAATGATAATTTCGTTCAAGCTTTTCATACCGCGTGGCTATCCCTCTATATTGCTTAATACGGCCAAATGCATTCTCAACCAAGTGCCGATATTTATACATGCACCAGTCAATATCTTCATTGCCTACTAAACTGTTGCCCTTACGTGGAATAACGGGTGTAGCGTTATTATCACGAACAAACGCTCTCAGTTTTTCACTGTCGTAGCCTTTATCTGCGACAACCATATTACTTGTTGGGCAATTAGCTACGAGTGACTCTGCATGGACGATATCATGCGTATTTCCACAGGATAATTCATAATAAACAGGCAACCCTCCGCTATCGACTGCAAGATGAATTTTCGTAGAATTTCCACCTCGGCTCTTTCCAATTGATTCATTGTCAGCAGTTCTTGCACCGCAACTATGTTGATGAGCCCTGACAATACTGCCATCAATGAAGACCCAATCCATGTCCGCATCACGAGATAATGCGCGAAACAGTTCATTCAAAATCCCTTTTTTGGACCATAAATTAAACCGTCTGTAGATAGCACTCCAACGGCCAAAATCAGAAGGTAAATCTCGCCATGGAATACCTGTGCGCATCTTATACAGTATGCCTTCGAGCGTTTTTCTATGGTCGGGCTTATTATAAATTCGACCACTTAAGTACATTACTTTTGATAAGACATTCCATGTCCCGTCTGTTAGCATTAATCTTGGCATGTAGGTTCGGTGTAAAGTTTTCTGGCGAATTCAATTATACCTTATCTTCATGCTGTTTGTTTTTCATACCACAAAGATCAACACGCCCTAGTAAACGCCATAAATTAAAGAAAATACAATCATATGGGCTAATTTTTTCAACAATGTGCTCATTCGTTATACTTTAATATTATTACTATATTCATTTTAATTCTATACCATAGCGAAAGCGTATTTTGTTAACGTCTTACAAAGCGTTAAAGTGCCGCGCTAATTCACAGCTATAAAAGAGGGTACTATGTCGCTTGCTGTATTATTAATGTTGGCATTATTTGTCGGTTTGCTGTTCGCGATTTATCTTTTTTCGCAAAAAAGCAGCTCTTTATCTCGTACCGTTTTATTTGGCTTAGTGCTTGGTAGCACCTTTGGCTTAGCCCTACAGTTTTTGTTTGCCCACTCTCCAGAGACGATTAAAGAAATACTCAGCTGGGTAAGCGTGGTGGGTAAAGGCTATGTCGGTTTATTAAAAATGATCATCATGCCATTGGTATTAATTTTTATGATTGCCGCAGTGGTAAAGCTCGAAAACCAAGGCTCTTTAGGTAAAATATCATTTATTAGTATTTCTGTTTTACTCTTTACCACAGCAATTGCCGCTTTGGTGGGTATTGCTGTCACCTATGGATTTGACCTCAGTATTGAAGGGCTTGTTTCGGGTACCCGAGAAGCCGCTCGAATGGACACCCTACAAAGCAAAGCTGCGAATGTAGCCGACTTAAGCGTGCCGCAAATGCTACTGAGCTTTATTCCTGAAAATCCCTTTGCTGATTTAAGTAATCAACGTTCAACCTCTATTATTGCCACGGTTATATTTGGTGTCCTTGTTGGTATAGCTGCACGTAAAGTAATGCTGGAAAAAACAGAACTTGCCAGCCCAATTCGTAACGGTGTAAACGCCCTACAAGCTACGGTAATGAGCTTAGTTCGCATGGTGATTGCACTAACGCCTTATGGTGTTGCGGGCCTAATGGCAAGCGTCGTGGCAAACTCTAGCAGTAACGATATTTTAAATTTACTTGCCTTTATTGTTGCCTCGTATGTAGCTATTTTATTGATGTTTGTTGTGCATGGCTTATTGCTTAGCTTTGTGGGTGTAAATCCAAAGCATTATTTTGAAAAAATCTGGCCAGTACTGACCTTTGCATTTAGCTCACGTAGCTCAGCGGCCTCCATTCCTATGAATGTCGATGTGCAAATTAACCAGTTAAAAGTACCTCCGGCAATTGCAAACTTATCGGCTTCTTTTGGTGCCACTATTGGTCAAAACGGCTGTGCTGGTATTTATCCTGCGATGCTCGCAATGATGGTTGCGCCAAGTGTGGGGATAGACCCACTTACATTTGAGTTTATTTTACCGCTAATTGGCATTGTGGTTATTAGCTCGTTTGGTATTGCAGGTGTTGGTGGTGGTGCTACCTTCGCAGCGTTGGTTGTATTGCCTACCATGGGATTACCTATAGAGGTTGTGGCTTTACTTATTTCTATTGAACCCTTAATAGATATGGCACGCACAGCACTCAACGTATCGGGCTCTATGACCTCAGGTGTGATCACCAGTAAATTAATGAAAAATCAATAACACAGATTTTAATCTAATAGCCCAGCCTACGCTGGGCTTTTTTATGTCTGCCACTTTCAAAGCTCTTTAGTGATTTGTTTATTTAATCATTTAACTTTAATAAATCATTTTTATAGATTGTATCAATCGGTTTATTTCGCACACGGTTTTTAGCCCCTCTACTATACTATTCGCACTGCTTAGTCATTCAAGCTTGGTAAACAACAACTTGAATGGAGTAAAAGCTCACTAATTTTTAAATTATTAGATTCTATTTTTAATAATAGTAATACGCTTTGTATATAACGAAATTCGTTAACTTTAAGGAAGCTGACAATGAAAAACCGATCATTTACTAAAAAAGCACTTGTTGGATTTATAAGTATGGCACTTATGTCTGGCTCTGCTTTTAGCCAAGAAAAACCACAAATGTCTAAGCCACAAGGTGCTGTTGGCATGGGTGAGGCTAAAATGGGCGCAACCAGAACAAACCAATTTTGGTGGCCAGATCAACTAAACCTATCTCCTCTTCGTGATCATGATCTACGTTCTAACCCTTATGGTGCAGACTTTAATTATGCAGAGGCATTTAACAGCCTAGATTTAGACACAGTAAAAAGTGATATTGACGCCCTACTTACGCAATCTCAAGACTGGTGGCCAGCGGATTTTGGTAACTATGGCCCATTTTTTATTCGTATGACATGGCACAGCGCAGGCACCTACCGTACGCTTGATGGCCGTGGTGGCGCAGGCGGTGGTCAACAACGTTTTGAACCGCTTAACAGCTGGCCAGACAACGTAAGCCTAGATAAAGCACGCCGTTTACTTTGGCCAATTAAACAAAAATACGGAGAAGCACTTTCATGGTCAGACTTAATCGTATTAGCAGGTAACGTTGCTCTAGAAAACATGGGATTTGAAACCTATGGTTTTGCCGGCGGGCGAACTGACGACTGGGAACCAGACATGGTTTACTGGGGTCCAGAAGTAGAAATGCTTGCCAGCGACCGTGAAGATGCCAGCGGCAAATTAGAACGCCCATTAGGTGCAACGCACATGGGTTTAATTTACGTAAATCCTGAAGGCCCTAAAGGGGTTCCTGATCCAATTGGGTCAGCTAAGAATATTCGAGTTGCGTTTTCTCGCATGGCGATGAACGATGAAGAAACACTGGCACTTATCGCCGGTGGTCACACCTTTGGTAAAATGCATGGTGCGCACAAACCTAAAGACTGTGTAGGTGCAGAGCCTGCTGCAGCCGGTATTGAAGAGCAAGGTTTAGGCTGGAAAAACAAATGTGGTAAAGGCCACTCTGAAGATACCGTATCTAGTGGTTTAGAAGGCGCATGGACACAAGCACCTACCCGCTGGTCATCACTGTACTTAAGCAACCTACTTAACTTTGAGTGGAAACAAACTCGCAGCCCTGCAGGTGCCATTCAGTGGATCCCAACGGATGAATCGTTACACAACGCTGTACCTGACGCTCATATTAAAGGTAAGTTTAACGCACCGGTAATGACTACGGCCGACTTAGCATTAAAATTTGACCCAGAGTATCGCAAAATTGCTGAGCGCTTTTTAAATGACCCTAAAGAGTATCAACTGGCCTTTGCTAAAGCATGGTACAAATTAACTCACAGAGATATGGGACCACCACGTAACTTTTTAGGGAAAGAAGTTCCTAAAGAAGACTTAATTTGGCAAGACCCAATTTCAGCAGAGACTAAATCAAACATTGATGCTGGTGCTGTGAAAAAGCTTAAAGCCGCTATTTTAGACTCAAACTTAAGTGTACCTGAGTTAGTACGTGTAGCCTGGGCTTCTGCTGCCAGTTACCGTGACTCTGATATGCGAGGCGGTGCCAACGGTGCACGCATTGCGCTTGCTCCACAAAAGGATTGGGCGGTAAATAATCCGGCCGAAACCGCAAAAGTACTTAACGTATTAAAAGCGATTCAAGCTGACTTTAACGACAGCTTATTTAGCAAAAGCCATGTATCGCTTGCTGATTTAATTGTGCTTGGTGGTAATGTAGCGATTGAAAAAGCAGCCAAAGATGCAGGTTACACAGTAGATGTACCGTTTAATGCTGGCCGTGGCGATGCTACGCAAGCGCAAACTGACGTTAATGCATTTAGTTTATTAGAGCTGCCTGCCGATGGCTTTAGAAACTACTTTGATGCAGAAAAAAGCTATAAGTCGCCAACTGAAATGCTAATAGATAAAGCCGATCAGCTTGACCTAACCGTGCCAGAAATGACTGTATTAATCGGTGGCTTACGTTCACTTGATGCAAACTACAAAGGCACTGATTACGGCGTATTTACTGACAAGCCAGGCACTCTAAATAACGACTTCTTTGTTAATTTATTAGATATGTCGACGGTTTGGAAAAAGTCGTCAGATGCGGGTATTTATCAAGGCTTTGATCGTCAATCAGGTGAGCAAAAGTACACCGCCACTTCAGTTGATCTGATCTTTGGTTCAAATTCAGAGCTGCGTGCAGTTGCCGAAGTATATGCCTTTGATACATCAAAGCAAAAGTTTGTAGAAGACTTTGTTGCGGCATGGACTAAAGTAATGAACTTAGACCGTTAATAACTATTAAGTAATACAACCATAGCGCTGCAATTAATTGCAGCGCTTTTTTATTAAGCTACTTTAAAGCAACCACTCGCTCGCGCAAATCATCGGCATTAACCTTCTGTGCAGCCACCATTTCACCAATGGTGACAGTGACCAACGACCACTTTGGTCTAGGCAATCGCCACTTTGTTTTTCGACTAAACATACTGCCCCATAGTCCATCTAAATGGACAGGAATAACAGGCACCGGTGTGCGCTGAATTATTTTTTCAATGCCACGGCGAAATACATCAACCTCGCCATCTCCACTGAGCTTGCCTTCAGGAAAAATTCCCACCAGCTCTCCACGCTCTAGTGCCTGAGCGATATCGTCAAAGGCTTTATTAAACGCCTTAGGATTTGCTTTTTCACTATCAATTGGAATGGCTTTGGCCATTTTAAACAACCAATTAAGTGCTGGTGAATAATAAATAGGGGCAAACACGACAAACCGAATTGGCCTAGGTGACGCGGCTAAAATAAACATCCAATCAACAAAGCTAACATGGTTACTCACCACCACGGCAGCCCCATCATCGGGCATATTAAGCGTTCCCTTAGTGCGTACTCGATACATGCAAATCGCTAAAATATAAATAATAAAACGTAAGAAAAACTCAGGCACTTTGCTATATATGTACAGCGATATCAGTAAATTAAGCCCTGCTAATAACAACAGTAATTGTGAAATCTCCCAGTGTAAAAGCGTTAGGGTAACAATACTTAAAACAGCGCTGCCCACCATAAATAAGGCGTTTAGTACATTATTGGCAGCAATCACTCGTGAACGGCTATCTGGGTGAGTACGCTGCTGAATAAGTGCATACAGTGGCACCGTATAAAAACCCGCAGCTATACCAATACCAGCCATCCAAATAAAGTGCCAGAGCATATCGCCGGTATTAATCACTTGTTCAAGCGTAAGCAGCGATTCATTAGTTTGGCGATAAAACTCAATGCTTGGCTCTTGGCTTAATAAATATAAAAACAAGCTAATTAAAAGCGCCCCAAAAGGCACAATGCCTAACTCAATACGTGAGCGCGATAGCTTCTCACAAAGTAAAGACCCCAATGCAATACTCAACGAAAACACCACTAAAGCTGAGGTAACCACCAGCTCATCGCCTCCCATTACATGTTTTACATAGTTAGGGAGCGCGGTTAATATCACTGCACCAATAAGCCAAAACCAACTGATCCCCAATACTGATTTACCCACCGACTCGGTTTGTGCGTTAAGCGCATTAAATACACTTTTGGTCGAGGAAATAGGGTTAAGCGATACCTTTAAATTAGCATCATTCGCAGCACTTTTTGGTATAAAACGACTACTCAAATAACCAATAACCGCCAAGCTCACTATCGCGATACTGATATAAACAGGGCCTGCAGCTTGAGTTATATAATAAGTGCCAAATACGGTGCCCAATAAAATAGCCACAAAAGTGCCAGATTCAACTAACCCATTAGCTTTGGTTAATTCATGAGGAGCCACATGCTGCGGTAAAATTGAGTATTTTAATGGCCCAAAAAAAGTGCTTTGTAAACCCATTAAAAACACAGTACCTAACATTAACCAAACCTGCTCGGTTAAAATAGATACCACGCCCACCAGCATTATTGGAATTTCGCAAAACTTTACGATGCTGATCAACTTTGATTTTTCCAACTTTTCTGCAATTTGACCAGCCATGCCCGAAAATAAAAAGAATGGCAAAATAAATAATCCCGCAGCCACGTTAGAATAAAAAGCACCATCGGCCACCGTAGCAGCCTGAAAAATTAAAATAAGGAGGATTGATTGCTTGTAAACATTGTCATTTAAAGCGGAGAAAAACTGTGTCACAAACAGAGGTAAAAACCGTTTACTGCTCAATAAAGCTCCTTGATATTGTTGTTTATTTTCCTTCATTACGGTCTCTTAAAATTAGCTACAGCGTTTAGATTACCACTGTGTAAAAGAAATACGAACCCACTTTTTTAAGTACGTGCTCAAAAATATACCTAATCGCTAACACGCAATAAAAATGATTAACAAATGAACAATGCAACTAAATCTTGCGTATAAGTTGTTTATGAGTTGTAAATAAAACATCTATGTTCTAAAACTAAAAGGTGACTAAAAAAGGAGCATCTTTATGCCAACTACAAACACAATAGAAAAAGACACCAAATTCGCACGTTGTTTAGAGTGCAACAAAGTAAATACATTTGCCGCTTTTCATTGGCTTTCGTTAGCGTTTAAGGATATGGCGCGCGCGCCCATGCTGAGCTTAATTTACGGTTTAATCTTCACACTTATTCCCGTAGCGATTGTTTACTCTGTTGTACTTACCGACAGCCACCTTGCCATACTGCCAGCCACGGTTGCATTTGCCTTAATAGGTCCTGTGTTTGCGGTTGGTTTGTACGATGTGGCTTGGGAGCTTGAAAAAGGCCATAAACCTACTTTAAGCCATTCATTAAAATCGATGTTTCGTAACCCTGTAGGTGAGTGGGGTTTTGCCGTGTTACTTATGGTAATTATGGTTATTTGGATGCGCTTAGCTGCAATTGTTCATGCATTGTACCCAAGCCATGCAAACCCAACATTTGAAGAGCTTTCGGCGTTTTTAACCATAGGCAGTATTATTGGCGGTATTTTACTGGTTAGTGTGTTTTCAATTTCGGCATTTACCCCGCAAATTATGATGGAAAGACGCGTTGATATAATGACTGCCGTGGTTTCTTCAATACATGCAGTTAAAGAAAACTTTGCAGCCATGCTGGTGTGGTCTATTTGTATATTTGTACTTGTGGCACTGGGCTTTGCTGCGGGTGCCGCTGGATTCATTATTATTATGCCACTACTTAGTTACGCTAGTTGGCACGGTTACATTGCGGTTATTAAAACTAAAAAAGAACGTGGTTACGAATAACATTCACCCATCGTCATTTTTTATCACTTAATAAAACGCTTTAGGGTGTTTTATTAAGTGATGCCTGTTTCCCTCCTGTGAATTAAATCTGCAAAAACCTTGATCTCAATAAGGTGCAAAGCTTAAAAAGCGCGCTAATATAATGTGATATACCACACGCTTTATAAAGGAATAAACATGAGTCAAAACGTTGCAGACTTAATGACACCTAACCCATTCTCAGTGAATATAAAAAGTACTTTGCACGACGCACATAATTTAATGAAAGAAAAAAATGTTCGTCACATTCCCGTTATCGACGAAGATGGCGCATTTGTTGGCATGCTTACGCAAAAAATTATGATCGCCAAAGTAATGGGGATCATGGCTACTTTTGGCGCAAATGCACTACAACGCAAAGAAAAACTCACAAAAGTAGAAGATATTATGGTGAGTGACTTTATTAGTGTCACTCCAGCCCAGCCATTATCAGATGTGGTTAAGTTTTTTGTAGAGAATCGCCATGGCTGTATGCCTGTGGTTAGCGAGCAAGGTCAGCTGGTAGGTATTTTAACCTCTTCTGATTTTGTGCGCTTAGCTGCGGCGCTATTATCTTAATTAATAGCACAATAAAAAACCTGCGTTTTGAATTTACGCAAAGCGCAGCTATTTTTATAAACAAATACCTACCCAGAAGCCTCTTCGTATATAGCTAAGTCACTAACAGCCTGTTATGGTAAACAGCTCTTTTCAGCAGTTATTACTAAAAGGTAATTTGTCATATGGCTAATCAATTAAATGTATTGGGAACTCGCCTACAGCTATGTTGTGGCAATGGCGGCTATACTCGCGAAGGGTTTTGCTATGTGCCAGATTCAGACTTTGGTAATCACAGTGTGTGCGCCATTATGACCGACGAATTTTTGCAATTTTCTAAGGCGCAAGGTAACGATTTAATTAGCCCTAATCCTTTGTATGATTTTGCGGGCTTAAAAGCTGGCGATAAGTGGTGCTTATGTGCGATTCGTTGGTATCATGCCATTGCTGCAAATGTTGCTCCTCCTGTTGTACTTGAAGCAACAAACCAAAAAGCGCTAGATATTATTCCCCTTGAAGTATTAAAAGCACATCAATATACTGGGTAATGATTTGAGCGCTCAGCTTGCAATATTAAAGTATTATAACCACCCTTTATGTTTAAAAAATAAATAAGGGGCAAAGCCCGACAGCAACATAATGCCAATTGCAAATGGATAACCCCATTCCCATTGTAGCTCAGGCATTATATTAAAATTCATACCATACACACTAGCCACTACTGTAGGCGGTAAGAAAACCACTGAGGCAATAGAAAAGGTTTTAATAATTTGATTTTGTTCAATATTAATAAAGCCTTGTGTTGAATCCATCAAAAAGTTCACCTTGTCGAACAAAAAGGTACAGTGCGACATTAAAGTTTCTATATCGAGTACAATTTCTCGAAGAGATTCGCGCTCGTCATTTTGCGCGCCTATACGGCGTATTAAGAACGAAATATTGCGTCGCGTATCCATTAAACATAAACGCACTTTACCATTAGCATCTTCTAAGCGAGCTATGCGACCAACCGCCTCTTCTAAGTCTGAGTTATCTTCTTCAAGTACATAAGCACTGAGCTTCTCTAATTGATGATGCATGTCTTCGAGCATATCCGCGTGGTTTTCAACTTTTTGATCAAATAAAGTGATTAATAATTGTTTTGCTGTATCGCATGCCACCTGACCTTTTCGCGCTCTTAAGCGCAGTAGTCTAAAATCAGCCAATTCCTCATCACGAATAGTAAGTAAGCAATTGTTTTGCAACAAACAAGCTACCGTTACAGTATTAAATCGCCCTTCATTAGGTGACATAAACAATGCATGCACATGTAAACCTTCATTATCGATAAAGCACCTTGACGACGTTTCAATCTCTTCTACATCTACCGAATCTGGAAAAGTTATATTGAGCGTTTTTGCAAGCGCATTTTGCTCCTGCGGTGTTGGATTAATAGTATCAATCCAATGTGCATTCTTTATGGATACTTCAACAGGGGTATCAGGTAAAGGCTCTAACTCTTTGATCACTCCTTGCTCGATGGAAAAAAATCTCAACATACACTTCTCCTTTAATGAATCTTTAAGTTGAGTATATGTAACAGGACATTAATCAACAATGATAATACCTTCATTATAACCACTATAAAGGGCACGCTATTCGCTAACACTTTAAAGTACTGCTGTTTTGCAGAATTTACAAAAAAGTGCATATTTTTCATATGCACTTAATCTTGCTGCTTTATCAAGTACTATAAATAAAAATTAAACTGCTATTTTTCAGTTAGTTAAAACTATGTCACTATCGGCATGACGATTGCTTCTATAAATACAAGAGGTGTTCGTTATCGCAATTTAAATACTCACTAGAGTAAAGCGAGCACTATTTTTGAAATAGTAGGAGGAATCATGAGTAACAGTAATAATGCAAATAAAGTCGCTGAATTTACCGCTCCCGGTGTAGAAAACGAATCAGCAAATAAAGCAATATCTGTACTAGAAAATCGCATGGTAGCGCTAATTGATTTACAGCTAACTTTAAAACATATTCATTGGAATGTAGTAGGTCCAAACTTTATTGGCGTACATGAAATGCTAGACCCACAAGTAGAAACCGTCCGTGAAATGACCGACACCATAGCAGAACGTATTGCCACTTTAGGCGGCGTCCCAGTTGGCACACCAAAATCGATTGTTGAGCGTCGTACATGGGAAGATTACGCCATAGGTAAAGGCTTAGTAACTGAACACTTAGCCGCATTAGACAAAGTATATAACGGCGTTAACGGTGATCACCGTAAAGCCATAGAATCACTTGCTGAGCTTGATCCGGTATCTGAAGATATGATCATTGCGCAACTTGCAGAGCTTGAGCAATATCAGTGGTTTGTTCGCGCCCACATAGAATCATCTACTGGTCAATTGAACAGCTAATTTTTAAAGCAGTCATTTGACTTACAAAGCCCAGTAACTTGCTGGGCTTTTTTGTTTTTAAACTATATTCCTCTTATTAATATACTAGAAATCCCCCTATTTAGCGCATCTAACACGTTTAGTTACTATACTTATTATTAAAGAGAACTTACTATCGACTCCTAATTATTAGCAGGGAATTTGAAGTGTTGTCGCGTCTATATAGCTTTATGCCAGGTTTACACACCTTATTTAATTATCAACGCCAATGGTTTGCTGATGATGTGAGGGCGGCATTATCGGTTGCAGCCGTTGCTTTACCTGTTGCTATAGCTTATGCGCAACTTACAGGCGTTAATGCTGCAGTTGGCCTGTATTCTTGCGTATTACCTATGATGCTTTATGCACTTTTTGGTACCTCTAAACAGCTTATTATTGGCCCTGATGCCGCAACATGTGCGGTTATTGCTGCAGTTGTTACTCCACTCGCTGCAGGCGATAGCTTTAAACATTGGCAATTAGTGATCACCATGACCGCAATGACCGGTTTTTGGTGCTTTATTGCCAGCCGCTTTAAGCTAGGTGTATTAGCCGACTTTTTATCTAAACCAATTTTAATGGGGTTATTAAACGGTGTGGCTATTACCATTATTGTTGGTCAGTTTTCTAAAGTATTTGGCTTTACCTTTGATGAGCGCTACTTGCTTGAGCGTTTAGGTGGCGTTCCTACGTATTTATCGCAAACTCATATTCCCACCTTACTAATGGCTTTATTTACCCTCGGCGTTTACTTTGTGTTAAAGCGCTTAAAACCTACATGGCCAGCCTCTATGTTTGCCATTGCACTAGGTGCGGTATTCGTTTGGTTATTTAATTTAGAGCAGTTTGAAATAAAAACCATAGGCACAGTAACCGGTGGTTTGCCTGTGTTTAACACCCCAGTATTTGACGTGGGTATTATTCGAGAACTTGTTGTACCGGCACTCAACTTAGCCATAGTTAGCTTTGTCAGCATGATGCTAACAGCGCGAAGCTTTGCAGCAAAGAATGGCTACGACATCGATGCCGATAAAGAATTTAGAGCCTTGGGCATCGCTAATTTAGCGTCAGCATTATCACAAGGCTTTGCCGTTAGTGGTGCCGACTCACGCACAGCCGTAAACGACGACTCTGGCGGAAAAACCCAATTAGTTTCGATTATAGCTGCCGCTATTATTGGCGTTATCGCTCTTTTTTTAACGGCGCCGCTTGAATTTATTCCCAGTGCTGCACTCGGGATTGTATTAATAATTGCCTCTGTTCACCTGCTTGATTTAAAGGCAGTCTGGCAATTAAAATTTAAAGATAAGCAGGCATTTTACTTAGCCTCAGCCACACTTTTTGCTGTGCTGTTTATTGGTGTTATACCAGGAATTACCCTTGCTGTATTACTAGGGTTATTTCAATTTATTCGAACTGTTATGCGCCCATCAGACACCATTTTAGGTGTGGATATAAAAGGCGTAGTAAGAAGCTTAGACGAAACAGATAAAGCCAAAGCAGTACAAGGGGTTTTTATATATCGCTTTAATTCTCCTTTAACCTATTTTAATGCCAGTTATTTTAAACGCCGCTTGTTAGAGCAATATGCAAGACAAAAAGACGACACACAATGTGTCATTATTGATGCTGTGCCCTGCTTCACTCATCTTGATTTAAGCGTTATGGCCATGCTCGCAGACCTAGATGTGATATTTAAAAAACGAGGTATTCGATTAGAGCTAGCGGGAAGAAAACGCCAGCTACTTTCTTGGTTTAAAACCGCTGGTATCGCCTCAGGTAAAGACGGTATTTATATTCATTCAGACTTATACATTGCCTTACAAAAAAACAGCGTCAGTCAGCATGTCGACGAGGTTACGATGTTTCAATCGCAAAACTCCGAAGAGATAAATGCAGGTAATAATTAGGGTTATTATTTTTCCTCAACTACACTAGGGTCTGTTGACCTTTGTGGATTAAAATTTGTTCAAACTAGGGGCGGTTTAATCGCGGCGCGAGGTTTGTAACCTAGTGGGCTAAGTAAAAACCGAGTAATAAAGAGTAAATCGTCCCTAGGCAGAACCCTTCGGGCAGCGCCTGTTTGGCATTGATGCTACGTTATCGCCTATTTATGGGGAATAACCACACCACATAGGCTCTGTCTTGCCTAAATACCAAACAGACTGCTGCAAATTTAACCTTGAAAGGTCAACAGACCCTAGATGAGTCATTTATTGTGAATGACTCTTTATAAAAACAATAGAGTGTTCAAGCATTTTAATAAATCAACACTTAATAATAAGCGTAGCCTTATTGCCTTTTCTTGCTACTTACTAAACCTTAAAAATACAAACAATAGCCAGATGCAAATATCATACAGCGCAGTAAATACATAGTTTAGTCGCTAATGCGGTCGCTTTTAGTTTTAGCTAATTAGCCATAAGTTGTTTATGGCTATGGTTTATCAATTGCCGCACACTAAACCAATGAAAGACAAAGGAGCTACCATGAAATATACATTAATAATTTTATGCTTAATTGCACTTGCAGGTTGCGATAGAGGCGTTGATTCTCCAAGAGGATTTAGCTTACCAGAGGGAAATGCTGAAAAAGGTAAAGCCGTTTTTATAAAGTATGAGTGTTTGGCATGCCATACACTTGCAGGCGTAGAAGATGACAGTATAAAAAAACATGACGATATTTCTATCAGACTAGGCGTTAATAAAACCAAAATAGTCACTTATGCTGAGTTAGTTACATCGGTTATTAACCCTTCTCACCGCTTTTCAAGGCCTTACAGAGCTGATGCTAGAACCCCCGATGGAGCATCTAAAATGACGGTATTTAACGACACCATGACCGTTTCTGAACTCACTGATTTAGTGACCTTTTTACAACCAAATTATAAGCTTATTCCTTATCATAGAACGAAGTACTCTGATTACAAATAAATACTTATAAGTAAACATCAAAAAAAAGCCGTTATTAAACAACGGCTTTTTATTATAGATTATGGATAACCCTATTCAGCATTAACCATGTCTTCAAACTTCATACCGGTTAATTTAGTCAGTACTTTAATTACATAAACAAAAATACCAATGAGCATGAGCATAGACGGAATAGCAATTACCGGATAACTCAGTAACGTCATTTCGCCAAGCTGTTCGTTAAATTCAACGGAGCCTGCAGGGCTGGTAACAATCCATTTAGCAAGGATGTAATTCATCGTAGATGAAAACACAAAGGTCAGCGCTAAGAGGTAATTAGCATTGGTGATTTTTTGTTTAAAGCTTTGTGTATTGCCTCGTGCATCTAAGGCATCGTAAATAGTATCTAGCTTAAATAAAAGTGAGTTTAATAAAAGTTTGGCTAGCAGGGGTTTACCAAAAAAACCCGACATCAGCACGGTAAAACCAATGATTGCCGGAATAGCTGCTTCTTTAATAGCTAACCACTCAACGTTTAGCTCAAACAAGGCAATACCACCGGTAAGCAAAGTACTTAAAAAGCCTAAAAGCGAGATGAAGTTTAATGAGCCAGCTTTAATAAAATCATAAATCCCATAGCTAATGGGGAATATAAGCGCGACAATTAAACCAGCCACACTGCCTAAATATTCAGGGCCAGAAAACTTCATTAAAATGACTGAAGGGATGATGATATTAAAGACTATTTCGATAAGCGGATTATTTTTTTTACGCTTATTTGTAGCTTGATTATTACTGGTCATTTTTAGTTCCAAAAAATATTACTGCTGCCATTAATTTCCCCTAATGTGGAATAAATAATGCTAAACATTGCTTCTTTGCATAATACCCGCAATACGCTCGCTATTCTAGCATGGCACTTAGTCATATTATTTTATTATGTCGCGCTTACTCTGCAGTAATATAGGTATAAATTGAGGCGTTAATTAAATCACCAGTCGTATTTTCAGCCCTCAAAGACTATATTAAAGCTACAAAAAATAAATTAGTTTAAAGTCATGCTCAGTAGTAAGTATTTATCTACATCGTACTTTTGGTTATTTTTATTGATGGTTTGTGTGCATCAAAAGGCCGCTGCCAAACAAATTATTGCTGTTGCCGAATTAAGTGGACTGTTTCAACACGCTGCTAATAATCAACACCAAGGGGTTTATCATGCGTTATTAACCAAAGCACTCGCAGATACAAAACTGAGTGATCAATACATAATTGAAGTCATGCCAATGAAACGCGCTAAGCTTGAGTTTTTAAAACAAACTGTTGCTTGCTATGCACCAGGTGAGGACACCTTTGATGGCTCAGAAGGGATTACATTACCTAAAAACATTTTACACAGCACACCTTTTAACAAAGCACTGATCAAAGTGGTTTCTAATAACCCAAAGCGAGTTATTTCAAACGTAGGCCAAATTAATAACAGCGATATTATTAGCATTGTTCGAGGGGTGCCCAGTAGTCGTGAGCTAGATAGAATAAAAGAAAAAGCCAAAATAGTAATTGAAGTAAATAGCGAAATGGAAAGCTTACAACTTTTATTACTCGGGCGAGTAGACTTAATATTAGCGTTTTACCCCGATATTAACTTTGCCTATAAAGCGTTAAATATACACCCCCATCTACCCTATAGTAATAACTACTCACCGGTGAGCATTAACGATAATATTATTTGCCACCCAAGCTATAAAAAAGACTTTGAAAAAATAAACAAAAAAATTACCGAATATCTGCAAAACGGTGAAATGAAAATATTATTAAATGATTATTTTATTCATTAACCTCTATTTAAAGCCTGCATAGGGTTGCGCCATATAAAACTCCCTTTTACAGCTTGGAAAACCTTCTCGCTTGCTCTAGTATCTAGTTGTCTTAGCTCATAATTTGCATTTTAATGAAATCATTTCCGTCACTGTACTTTGCCAATTTATTTTTAATTATTGGTACCGGTTTACTTACTACCTATTTAGCGCTTTATTTAGGTAAACAAGGCACGTCTACGTTTTGGATAGGCTTAATGACCTCGTGTTATTACCTTGGCTTATTACTGGGTTCAAAACTTGGCTATCATCTTATTAAATCGGTAGGTCACATCAGAACCTTTGCCGCCAGTACTGCTGCAGTGACAGCCTGTGTGGCTGCTCACGGCGTGAGTGATAATCTTTATATATGGTTAGGCCTTAGGCTTTTTGTTGGCTTAGGTATGATGTGTAATTACATGGTGCTAGAAAGCTGGCTGAATGAACAGTCAGCCCCCGAATCACGCGGCCGCGTATTCTCGTTTTATATGATCACTTCATACTTGGGGATGATTTTAGGGCAATTAGCGCTCGCACAATTTCCTGAGTTAGGTTATGCGCCGCTATTTTTAGTCTGCATGGCGTTAGCAATCGGTATTATTCCTATTTCTATCACCCGCAGAATTCACCCAAAACCCTTAAAACCGATAAAAATGAGCCTATTTGATTACGCTAAAAAAGTGCCACAATCGCTTACTGCGGTGCACTTTGCAGGCATTATCAATGGTAGCTTTTATGGTCTAGCACCTATTTTTGCTAAGCTATCAGGCTTTAACGCCGCTGAAATTGCTATTTTTATGTCGCTAACTATTTTAGCCGGCCTGCTAGCCCAGTGGCCAATGGGCATGCTTTCTGACCGTATTCGCCGTAGTTTATTAATTCGTACTAATGCCATAGCCATAGGCATTGTGAGTTTGGCATTGTTTTTATTACCAAGCTCACAGTTAATTGCTTACATACTCACCTTTATATTTGGTTTGTTTGCCTTTACTTTATATCCGCTTTGTTCGGCATTGGCCAATTCGCGAGTTGAAGACGAAGAACGCGTAGGCGTGTCATCAGCGTTATTGGTTGCTTTTGGCGCTGGTGCGGCAATAGGCTCAACAGTTAACGCACAGATCATGAGCTACTTTGGTCACCAAGCATTGTATGCGTCTATTTCGCTATTAACCGTAACCATGTATTTATTACTCACGTTTATTAATTCTAAACAAAAAGTAGAGCAGCCTGAACCCAGTGATTATGTAGTCGGTACGTCCGATGTAACTAACTCGCCACTGGCAGCAACTATGGATCCCCGTATTGAAGAAACCACCGCACAAGATCAAATGTTGGTTGTGGATGACGAAGAAATAGATGATGAGTTTTTTGAACATCCCCAAGGGGAGCTGTTTAAAGATCTTCACGAAGATGACGTGAAAAATTAATTTTTACTGCTTTTAAGTGTTTTAAAAAACACGCTAAGCAAACATCAATTAAGGGAGTCATTATACTCCCTTAATTGTTTTAGATTTTAAGCAAACCCTGTTTCAATATCTCGAAAAGTCCACTTGCCATTTGGATCTGCAATATCAATTAACTCACATGCCTTTTTATTCCATGCAGCCAAGCAAGTAATATAGTTTGTTAGTTGATGATACGCACGATCAGGAGCATCAGGGCGAATTCTCGACATAGTAAACCCTGAATAAGTAGCACCACTACCTACCCAGCTCACAATTGAAGAAGCAACGCTGCCACCAGGAACAGCAAAACCAACTGTTGTGGTAACAAGGCCTAAAATAGTTGCCGCTTTCTCAACACTATTACCTGTTTTCATAATATCTTCGTTTATCACTGGGTGTAATAAAGCTAATAAGTTGATTGCTTGGGGCTGATTTGAAGCAATAGCAACATCGTTAGATGTTTTTGCAACACTACCAGGTGCTGAAGCTCCCCCACGCATAGCTGGAAGTAAGCTATTAAAAGATTTTTGACTATTATTGCTGGTAGAAAAAACAACGGACTGTGTCGTTAAGCCACCGGCTTTAACACGCTTTTGATCCCTAGGAGTTACAGTAGATTTATAGGTGCGTTGTAAGCGGCGATAAACCGCTGCGCTGCACTGCGTCATTTGGATTGCCAAAGCGGCTTGCTCTTTAAAAGCTCGCCCAATAGCGCGCTCGGAAAGTTGAGTTAGCTGCGCTTTTTTCTTCAGCACATTTTGACCAATGATAATATCCACAAAAATATCCTTATTTATTATATGATAAGCCCGATTCTAGCATAATGCTAATCAGAGATAACAGCTCAAAAAGCAAAACTTTATTGGCTTATCTGTGGCTTAATATCGCTTAAATCTAAATGGATAGTCATTTCAAAATTCTCAGGCTGTACAGCAACATCACTTAAACCCGTTCTCGCAAAATAATCTTCAAAGTCTTGCTGATATTTAGCCGAGAACTGCGTATACGCGGTAATAAACAAACTTAGCTTTTTAGCTATTATTGGATAGGTAGCGGCAAGTTCCCGCAATTTTTCAGGTTCAGCAAAGGCAAATTCAGCATAAATATTAAAGTCGTTCTCAATATTAGTTTTACCATATCTAGATAAAAATCCATTTTCATAATCAGGTCCTACATTTCTATCTTGCGTTAAAGCCTCATAGTTCGAGGATGCAGGCTTCCACTCTTTTGGCAGCAAAGCTTGCCATGCAAATATAACGAAAGGTGAACGTATATAAATTAATGAACTTAATTCATGGTGAACCCCTTTCAATGAGTTTTCGAAGTTAAAGTTGGTGCCATTTTGATCTGAAATATTTACTAATATTATGGAGTTGCTTGAGTATGTCCCACCCGCTTCAGCTCCTTCCATAAGCATAGGACCAGAGAGGTAAATAGCGTCAATTACTTCAGTAACAAACCCTTGAGGATAGGTCGTTAATGCGGCCTCAATACCATCAAGTGACTCAGAAGAATCTGCAAGCGTAGTCATTTCCATTTCAAGAATTGGAGGCTCTCCATCACTGACTGCAAATTGTTCAGGAAAAAATAAACGAGGTTCACCAGCTTGAATGTCTACTTGGTATGTTTTGGATAAACGATTTGCTTGATCTGTTTCATTTTCTAAATATGAACAGGCACTAACTAATAATAAAAAAACAAACATTACTTTTTTCATTTATAAAATCCCTTCTAATGAGCATGCCTGAATAATGCCGCCATTATTGAGAACGAAAGTTTAACAACAGCAGGTAAGCAACTTAAAGCTCTCATTTCATCTACCTAGAGCAAACAAAATAGAAAATAACAGGCAAACCTTAAAATAACTACATTCTTTTAGCCAACCCAAAATAAAAAAATCAAGAGACCTTTTACATAGGTTAAATACTACCCCTGTATTTTTAATTAAATTTTAAAACTATTTAACCCCTTTTCTATTTGCCAGCCGTTATAGCCCTGAAACAATATAATAAGTTAATTTGGAGCGGCTTATGCACACACTTGAATTCCCTAAAAACCCCATGTTCAAAACATCAACAGCTGTTATTGGCGGTGCTGCGATGACCTTTATCGCATTTGCCTTTATGCAATACTTAATTAGTGGCGAGCAAAGAGCACCTATAAAATTGGGTGATGATATTACTGTTGAGATTTTTCAAGCACCAGAAGATAAACAAACCACGCATATTAAAAGAATACCGCCACCACCCACACCTAAAATGCCGCCTAAAGCACCACCACGTGTAACACCTAGTAATGAGCCAATAACAGCAATAAGCACAGCACCACCCATAGTAATTGACAGGTTTGGTGACGATATGAAGCAAACACTTGCCCGCCCTACGGGAGATGCTTCACCCATTGTGCGTATAAATCCTAAATACCCAACTAGCGCAGCACGTGATGGTATAGAAGGCTGGGTGCAACTTAGCTTTAATATTTCACCCACAGGTGAAGTCATTGATGCCACAGTAGTAAATGCCGAGCCAAAACGCATATTTGATCGCGAAGCACTTCGCGCTATTAAACGCTGGAAATATCGTCCAAAAATAATTGAAGGTGTGGCACAATTACAAACAGGTCAAACCGTACAGCTTGATTTTAAATTAGACAGTTCGCAGTAAAGGAATAAGCGCCTATGCTATTGAGTATTAAGTCATGGTTATTTGAAGCGCCAAGCAAAGACTGCATGGCGCGGTATGCAAAAAGTGGCGACAACCGCCACTTAGAGCAGCTTATTACCTTATACAGTAACGATTTATATCACTACCTAGTTACCCAATCTAATACACATTTAGCATACGACGTAAGCCAACAAACATGGCTAAAGGTTATTGAAAAGCGCCACCTTTACCAAGCACAAACTACGCCTAAAGCCTGGTTATTTCGACTTGCACGTAACACTCTGATAGACGAATACCGCAAACAGCAACACTTTGTCGAGCTTGACGAAAACAGCCAACGGCTTGCACAAAATAACAATCAAAGTGAATTAACAAGTAGTGATTCGCATATAGGTGACACACACATAAGTTACGAAGCATTTAACACAGCGCTCAAGCAACTTAGCTTTGTGCAGCGCGAAGCCATCACCTTACAACAAGAAGGCTTTAGCCTTGCCGACATAGAGCTTATAACGCAAAGCAACGCCCAAACCATAAAAACAAGACTGCGCTACGCCAAACAAAACCTAAAACAATTATTAGGAGATTATAATGAACAAGCCTGATGAGCAGTTTGATGAAAAGCTCACACAACATTATAACGAGCGAAAAGCACGTACCAGCCTTTCGCATGCTCAACAACAGAAGTTAAAACACAGCGTAGCTCAAAAAAAACCTAAAAAGTTAGGCTTTGCCCTGCAACTCACAAGCCTTACCTGCGCATTAGGCTTACTGGCTTTTATAGTGCTCGACAGTAACAACGTGATAAATACTGCCCCTAAAACCGTATTAAACACCATAGACATACACGACTACTCGTTTATAACAACGCATGAAATAGATCAAACAGGTAACTACGCAAGCACTATAACGCAACAAAAACGAGCGCTCGACACCCAACTAGCAAACGACTTACGCCGCCATCAACAACACCATATAGAATACGGCACGCTCGTAAAGGTCGACAACGACTGGTACATAGCCAGCTGCAATGACGAGGTACTGGTACACATTAAACAATCACTGCTCAGTGATTTAAAAGGAAAGCATGCAGTTGAAAGTAATATCAATACCGGCGACATGCTCGCTATGGCACATAACGGCAAAGGGCAGATTGTAGGGCTTAAACATGCGGGGGTTGGGGTTAGGCAGTGTGGGGCATAAAAGTAGTAGTAACATCTACGCTTAAAACTAAGTTTTTAATTTAAAAAGCTATGTAATTAAACTTACAAATTATAATTAAAAACTACAATTATCACTCGCAAACCAGCGAGTAAAACACTTAATATAAAGTATCATATTCAAATAAAATGAATTTAATATGAAAGAGATTTTACTAGATCATAACCAAAAAAATTATTGTATTTATCCTCGTTTAGAGATTGGTAAAAATACATCAGAGTGTAGGTTTTGCAAGTCAAGATCTGCAACGTACAATAACCTATCTCACTCTCTGCCTGAGCTTTTAGGAAATAAAAGTATCTTCACAATAAATGAGTGTGATAAATGTAACTCTATTTTCTCTGACTTTGAAAATCATTTAAGCCGCTTTATCCCTCCTTCTTTCATAACACAGATCAAAGGTAAAAAGGGCTACAGTAATTCTTATGTTAAGGGTGGCGGAAAAATATTTGCTACAAGTAATTTCATAGAGGTAAAAGATGAGCCAGACATATTTTCAAAAGAAGTAATTATATCAAATCAAAAATTCTCAAATGTTAAAGTCTACAAAGCACTCCTTAAGTGCTTAATATCTTTATTACCGGAGTTTTTCAAGTTAGTTGTCGCATCAAATTAAATTTTATGCCGCCCGCATTGCTTCTTTTTTCTCTGGATTTAAATTTACTTCATTGGTCATTGTCCAATCTCTAGATTTTCCTGACCAACGAATTGGATTCTGCAATTTCGCTATTTCATTTACTCGGTGACGGTTCGCTAGTATCGCTTTATCTAATCCTAAATGACGCTGGTTTGGCGTGACAAATTTAATACCGCTGTGCAAGTGCTCATCGTTGTACCAATCAACAAATCCGTTAACCCACTTCCTTGCACTACCGATGCTTTCAAAGGCTTTTTCAGGGTATTCTGGGCGATACTTTAACGTCTTAAATAGCGATTCAGAATAAGGATTATCATTACTCACTGACGGTCGGCTAAATGAAGGCACAATACCTAACTCCTGCAATGTTGCCAATAACGTTGCCCCTTTCATTGGACTGCCATTATCCGAGTGCAACGTGACTTGATCTGGCTTTACCTGCTCTCGCCTGCAAATATCTACCATTAAATCAGCCGCCAGTGTGCTTAGCTGTGTGTCATGAACCTGCCAACCAACTATTTTTCGACTATAAATATCCATCACTAAATATAAGTATAAAAACTGACCTTTAACCGCTGTTGGCAAATATGTGATATCCCATGTATAAATTTCGTTTACACGTGTTGCCTTGAGCGCTTTTGGTTTTTTTATCTTTTTATTTGGTTTAACTTTTTCTCTGTGTGTTAATAATTTATGTGATTTCATAACACGATAAAACGAGCTTTCTGATGCTATCCACACACCTTTATCTAATAGTTTAGGGACTATCTTGCTGGGTGGTAAATGTCCGTATTCTATTGAATTTACTGTCTTAATAATACGCTGTTGCTCTAATTCAGTTAGCCTGTTAGGTGGTCGCTTTATCGTACTCGTTCGCTTATCTGTCATATCATCAGCTTCAATCCAGCGTTGAATTGTTCTTGCCGTTAGACCAAGTAACTCACATGCTTTTGCTTGCCTTGCCCCTGATTTCTGCGCGTCGGTAATGAGCTTTATCAGTTCATGACGTTCAGTTGAGCTGGTTAATCGTCCTCGTTGAAACCCCAAAGCGCATCCGCTTTTTTTTTGAGTACAAGTAGAGCGGCAGTTTCAGCTAAGGCCTTATCTTTGCGATTCAGTTCTTTTTGCAGTTGCTTTATTTCTTGCTTAAGCTGTTTACTGTCTGACTTTACTGTTTTATTTGAAGGTGGTGTTACTAAATCTTGCTTCCACTGTTTAATATGATGCGGGTAAAGCCCCTTAGCACGGCAATATTCATTAAGAGCTGCTTCATCTAAACTCGCACATTCAATAATGGCATTAAGCCTTTCTTCTAAGCTCCAGTCATGAGGGCGTTTTTCTGTTGTCATGTGACTACCATTATTTTTAGTTTCAAGTTCATGTTTTTTAGCAAGCGTAATCCATCGTTGCAAGGTTGAATAACCGATGCCTAAATCAAACGCAATATCTTCTAGGCGAACATCATCACATTGAGATAATGCTTTTTCAACAGCTTGAACTTTAAATTCTTGTGTAAATCGACGTCTCATTTTATTGCCTCTATTAAAAGTTAGAGGCGACAACTATCCTGACACAGGGGG
>NZ_AUTH01000038.1:0-23831 GCF_000497975.1 Pseudoalteromonas sp. TB41
TAGGGCGTGTTGATCTTTGTGGTATGAAAAACAAACAGCATGAAGATAAGGTATAATTGAATTCGCCAGAAAACTTTACACCGAACCTACATGCCAAGATTAATGCTAACAGACGGGACATGGAATGTCTTATCAAAAGTAATGTACTTAAGTGGTCGAATTTATAATAAGCCCGACCATAGAAAAACGCTCGAAGGCATACTGTATAAGATGCGCACAGGTATTCCATGGCGAGATTTACCTTCTGATTTTGGCCGTTGGAGTGCTATCTACAGACGGTTTAATTTATGGTCCAAAAAAGGGATTTTGAATGAACTGTTTCGCGCATTATCTCGTGATGCGGACATGGATTGGGTCTTCATTGATGGCAGTATTGTCAGGGCTCATCAACATAGTTGCGGTGCAAGAACTGCTGACAATGAATCAATTGGAAAGAGCCGAGGTGGAAATTCTACGAAAATTCATCTTGCAGTCGATAGCGGAGGGTTGCCTGTTTATTATGAATTATCCTGTGGAAATACGCATGATATCGTCCATGCAGAGTCACTCGTAGCTAATTGCCCAACAAGTAATATGGTTGTCGCAGATAAAGGCTACGACAGTGAAAAACTGAGAGCGTTTGTTCGTGATAATAACGCTACACCCGTTATTCCACGTAAGGGCAACAGTTTAGTAGGCAATGAAGATATTGACTGGTGCATGTATAAATATCGGCACTTGGTTGAGAATGCATTTGGCCGTATTAAGCAATATAGAGGGATAGCCACGCGGTATGAAAAGCTTGAACGAAATTATCATTCAATGCTCGCTTTAGCATTTACTATGATGTGGCTACCAATGTGGGCTGATTGATATATGTACTACAAAGATCAACAGCCCCTAAGCAATTACCTCAAATTGACCTAGTAAATAGCAATATAGTTCTTACAGATAGCTGGTTACGCCCTAGTGAACTGGCAAAGTATATTGCTAACCACCCTTCACTTGTCGCAGTTGAAAAGAAAATTAAATCAACAAAAACTGGAATTAAATTGGCAAAGCAAAAATACAAACCTGAGTGGGGAGTTAATGCTAGTTATGGTTACCGTGATGATGATCCAATGGGAAATAGTCGAGCGGACTTGTTCTCTGTAGGGGTTACTTTTGACTTGCCGCTTTTTACAGATAATAGACAGGACAAAGAAGTTAAGTCAGCTATTTCAAAAACAGAAGCTATAAAAACTGAAAAATTATTATTGATGAGGAAATTGCTCGCATCATACTCCAGTGCAAAAGGGCGCTTACTTCGAT
Organism: Pseudoalteromonas sp. TB41; assembly: GCF_000497975.1. Classification (NCBI taxonomy): domain Bacteria; kingdom Pseudomonadati; phylum Pseudomonadota; class Gammaproteobacteria; order Alteromonadales; family Pseudoalteromonadaceae; genus Pseudoalteromonas; species Pseudoalteromonas sp. TB41. The sequence goes on from NZ_AUTH01000038.1 coordinate 1,291, forward strand.
TGAAAGATAGACAGAACTTATACAAAGACAAGCTACTGCCTCAAATCCATGATCAAGCTGAAGCTTCGCTAACAGCCTACACCAATGATGATGGTGACTTTGCCGAAGTAGTTCGCTCACGAATCGCTGTATTAAATGCGGAAATAGATGAGTTAACGCTTAATGTCGAAGAGCAGAAATTATTACTAGAACTTAATTACCTTTTTATAGGCAGCATAGATCCTGTCGTTAGTAACAATAATATGAATTTATCAAATAATAGTGGTTTCACTGTTATTTCGGGAGAAGAATAATGAACAACAATATTAAGCCAATAGTAATTGGCATGGTTATCGGTGGCTTTTTAACATTTGGGGTTTATAGTTTTATGGCCCCGACAAATAGTGGGGAAGCAAGCTCTGTTGTAACGGCTGAAAAGAAGCCGCTTTATTGGGTAGCTCCAATGGACGCGAACTACAAAAGAGATAAGCCAGGGAAGTCACCAATGGGTATGGATTTAGTACCTGTTTACGACGATGGTGGTAAAGGACCTGATGAAGGTCCCGGAACAATTCGTATCTCTCCTGATGTTGTAAATAACCTCGGTGTAAGAACAGCAATAGTTAGTTATAAATCATTGCACACTGAAATAAATACAGTCGGTTATGTTGCTTATGATGAAGATAAGTTAGTTCATATCCATCCACGAGTACAAGGATGGATTGAAAAGCTATATGTTAAGGCTATTGGAGATCCTGTTAAGAAGGGGCAACCCCTTTATGAAATTTATTCCCCAGAATTAGTTAATGCCCAAGAAGAATTATTATTGGCATTAGATCGTAAAAATAGCCGATTAATTAGTGCTGCTGAAAATCGATTGTCAGCATTACAACTTCCAAAATCATCAATAGTAAAACTTAAGAAAACAAAGAAAGTACAGCAAACAATTACTTTTTATTCTCCACAAAATGGCGTGGTGGAAAATTTAAAAATACGTGAAGGATTTTTTGTTAAGCCTGGCTCTACTTTAATGTCAATTGGTGATTTATCGGAAGTGTGGGTTGAAGCTGAAGTCTTTGAACGCCAAGCGGGTCAAGTCAAAACAGGCACCCCAGTAACCATGACTCTTGATTACTTACCAGGAAAAACATGGCAAGGAAAAGTTGATTATATTTACCCAACACTAGATGCAAAAACTCGTACTGTGAAAGTACGTCTTCGTTTTAAAAATGAAGAAGGCGAATTCAAACCAAATATGTTTGCTCAAATTGCGATTCACACAACAGGTGACGAACAAGCTTTATTAATCCCTAAAGAAGCACTTATTAGAACAGGAAACCAAGATAGAGTTGTTCTCGCCTTAGGTGAGGGGAGTTTTAAATCGGTTGCAGTATCTGTAGGTCGATACGATAGCGAAAGTGTTGAGATACTTGAAGGGGTGCGTGATGGGGAAAAAGTTGTTAGTTCTGCACAGTTCTTATTAGATTCAGAATCGAGTAAGTCTTCAGACTTCAAGCGAATGAATAGCGATGTTGATGAAGCGGATGCTTCAATGCCTTCTTCTGTTTGGGTTCAAGCTAGTATCGAGAGCATGATGGCAGATCATAAAATGTTAACTTTAGCTCATGAGGCGATACCTGAATGGGAATGGCCAGAAATGACGATGGATTTCATCGCATCGGACAGCGTTGACTTTTCATTACTTAGTGAAGGGATGAGTTTACATGTTGAAGTGACAAAAGAAGATAATGGTGATTATAAAATTAGCAACATCCATGTTCCTGACGACATGAGTGAAAGTGATACAAGCCAAGTAACTGAAGAAGTGGCAGATGACTCGTCAGCGACAGTTACTGGAACAATTAACTCGTTAATGATCGATCATGGAATGGTGAACATTAGTCGAACTGCTATTGAAAAATGGGGACGACCTGCGGCTACTTTAGATTTCATTACAGGGCACAATGTTAGCCTTGAAGGACTTTCTGAGGGGATGGAAGTTAAGTTTACTTTTGAAGTGCGTGGTGAACATTTTGTAATTTTTGAAATTGCCCCACTAGGGCAAGGTGATGAACAGGGTGAAACTTCTAGATTAGAAGCACCTGTTGTTGATCATTCAAACCACTAATATAGGAGTTAGATTATTATGATTGCTTCTATAATACGTTGGTCCGTTGGTAATCGATTTTTTGTATTACTCGCTACCTTTTTACTCGTAGGCATTGGTTTATATTCTGTTAATAAAACGCCTATTGATGCACTGCCTGATTTATCTGATGTGCAAGTAATTATTAAAACAAGTTACCCTGGTCAAGCCCCACAAGTTGTTGAAGACCAGGTTACCTATCCGATGACTACTGCCATGCTGTCAGTTCCTGGCGCTGTGACTGTTCGAGGTTATTCTTTTTTTGGTGACTCTTACGTGTATGTCATCTTTGATGAAGATACAGATTTGTATTGGGCGCGTTCGCGAGTACTTGAATATTTAAGTCAAGTAGCCCCTAGCTTACCCAGCAATGCACGACCGCAATTAGGACCTGATGCTACAGGCGTAGGTTGGGTATATTTATACGCCTTAGTTGATAAAACGGGTCAACAAGACTTAAGTCAATTGCGCAGTTTACAAGATTGGTTTTTAAAATATGAATTGCAAACTGTCCCTGGCGTATCAGAAGTTACTGCACTTGGCGGTATGGTTAAGCAATACCAAGTAAGAATTAATCCTGAAAAATTAAGAGCATTTGGGATCCCTCTTTCACATATTCAAATGGCTATTAAGCAAGGTAACCAAGAGATCGGGGCATCTGTTGTTGAAATGGCAGAAGCCGAGTACATGGTTAGAGCAACTGGTTATCTCAAAAGTGTTGAAGATCTAGAGAATATACCTTTAGGAGTAAATGAAAATGGCACACCTCTATTACTAAAAGATGTTGCAGATATTGGGACTGGCCCACAAATGCGTCGAGGTATCGCTGAGCTTAACGGTGAAGGAGAAACTGTTGGTGGTATCGTTGTTATGCGCTTTGGAGAAAATGCTCAGCAAGTCATTAATGGTGTTAAAGAAAAGCTAGAGCAACTGAAGAAAGGTTTACCTGAAGGGGTTGAAATTGTTCCTGTTTATGATCGCTCTGCATTAATTGAAAGGGCTGTTGATAACTTAGCTTATAAGCTATTAGAAGAATTTGGCGTTGTGGCGCTAGTTTGTATCATTTTCTTATTTCATGTCCGCTCGTCACTAGTCGCCATTGTGAGTTTACCTGTAGGGATATTGACGGCATTTATCGTTATGCATATGCAAGGTCTTAATGCGAATATTATGTCGCTAGGAGGGATTGCAATTGCGATTGGTGCCATGATCGACGGTGCTATTGTAATGATTGAAAATATGCACAAGCACATGGAAAAAACACCGTTAACTAATGAAAACCGCTGGAAAATAGTAGTGGAGTCGGCCAGTGAAGTTGGTCCTGCTCTATTCTTTAGCTTGTTAATTATTACGGTGAGTTTTGTTCCTGTTTTTACCTTGGAAGCTCAAGAGGGGCGAATGTTTGCTCCGCTTGCCTTTACTAAAACGTATGCAATGGCAGCTTCAGCGGCATTAGCGATTACATTAGTCCCTGTACTGATGGGGTATTTTATAAGGGGTAAGGTTTTACCTGAGCATAAAAATCCGGTGAACCGCTTTTTAACCTTTATTTATATGCCTGCTTTAAAAACGGTATTACGTTTTCCTAAGACAACCCTAGTAGCAGCATTGGCTGTTCTTGCTATTGGTATATATCCACTTGACAAGATTGGTAGTGAATTTATCCCTCCACTTGATGAAGGTGACTTGATGTATATGCCTACAACCTATCCTGGTATTTCGATAGGGCAGGCTCGTCAACTGTTACAACAGACGGACAAGCTGATTAAAACAGTTCCAGAAGTTAAAACTGTGTTTGGTAAAGTAGGCAGGGCCGAGACTGCTACTGATCCCGCACCTTTAACAATGATTGAAACCTTTATTCAATTAAAGCCTCGTTCAGAGTGGCGAGAAGGTGTTACTACTGAGAGTTTGAAAAAAGAGCTGGATGGTTTAGTTAAACTTCCTGGGGTTACTAATGCGTGGGTGATGCCAATAAAAACTCGTATTGATATGTTAGCTACGGGTATTAAAACACCTGTGGGTATCAAAGTCGCAGGACCTGACTTATCGGTAATTCAGGACATAGGTAAACAATTAGAAGTTATTTTGAAAGATGTACCTGGAACAGCATCAGTATATTCAGAGCGTGTAGCTGGTGGACGTTACGTTAAAGTTGATATACAACGGGCTAAAGCAGCTCGTTATGGTTTAAATATTAGCGAAATTCAGCAGGTTGTTGCTACGGCTATTGGTGGTATGAATGTCACTCAAACTGTTGAAGGCTTAGAGCGCTACCCAGTGAGTTTACGTTACCCACAAGACTATCGAGATTCGCCTGAAACGCTATCTTTACTACCAATAGTGACACCAAATGGGCAAAGGATCTCATTAGGCGATGTTGCGAATGTGCTCGTTGAAGACGGCCCTCCGGGAATAAAGTCAGAAAATGCAAGATTAAATGGTTGGGCATTTGTAGACATTGAAGGTGTGGATGTTGGTAGTTACGTTGCTGATGCACAAAAAGTTGTTGAAGATAAGCTAAAACTTCCTGCTGGCTACTCAATTGCGTGGGCTGGTCAATATGAGTATATGCAACGTGCCAAAGCTAAATTGACTTATGTAGTGCCGTTAACCTTGTTCATTATTATTATTCTACTTTATCTGAACTTCAGAAATGTTATTGAAGTGGCAATGATCATGGGAACTTTACCATTAGCAATGGTGGGAAGTATCTGGTTGATGTATATCCAAGGATATAACTTCTCCGTTGCTGTAGGTGTTGGTTTTATTGCGCTAGCGGGGGTTGCTGTTGAGATAGGTGTGATTATGTTGGTTTATTTGAATCAGGCTTATCACGAAATGATTGATGATCATCAGTCAAAGGATATTGCGACAACGAAAGCTGATGTGCTTCAAGCGGTGTTACATGGTGCAGGCTTACGTGTACGTCCAGTCATGATGACCGCAGCAGCTATAATCGTTGGCTTATTGCCAATATTATATGGCACAGGTACTGGTTCTGAAGTGATGAGTCGTATCGCAGCACCTATGGTTGGTGGAATGCTAAGTGCGGTAATTTTAACTTTACTTGTTCTACCTGCATTATTTTATTTGTGGCGTTCGTCATCGATTAAAAATGTTTCGAGCAAGGCATAGAGCTTGAAAATGTTGAAGGTTAGTCGGAAACTCCATCGGTGGTTGATGTTGTTTTTAGGCTTGCAGTTTTTGATTTGGTCAATATCTGGTGCCTATATGGTTATTTTTGATATTGACTATATTCATGGTGATAGTTTGGTGGTTAATCACCAAACTAAAGTTAATGTGGATGAAATTACTTACCCATTATCTGCATTAGCTAAGCAATATCCTGACGCAAAAAACATTGCCGTAGAAGTTTTTATAGACCAAGCCGTATATCGTTTTACAGAGCATGACGAAAAATATGTTGTAAATGCTAGTAATGGGGAGAAGATTTCTCCCTTAAACAAAATACTAGCTATTAGCGCTGCAAAACACTATTACAGTGGTGATGGTGAGGTCCTTGAGTCTGAACTGATTACAGAAAATCCACCGTTTGAATTAAGCCGTCGAGCATTACCTGCTTGGCGGGTTAACTTTGATGATTTTGGCAGTCCGTCGATATATGTTTCAGCTCAAACAGGAAAGCTTGTCAGTAAGCGACATGAATTTTGGCGAATCTTTGATTTGATGTTTAGTTTGCATGTCATGGATTATGAAGAAGAAGATCCAAGTAATAAACTACTTTTTTGGATCACACTTTTTTCTATTTTTGCGGCAATTACTGGTGGTGTATTGAGTTACTTTGTTATTTTCAAAAACAGAGCAAAAAATACATTAGATAAAAGTATGGGAGTAGCTAGATAATGTTATTCCTTAAAAAGCTACATAAATGGCTATCCTTGTTGGTTGGCCTACAACTACTAGTATGGTTAGGAACAGGCTTATATTTTAATTTGATGGATCATCAAAAGGCTTCAGGAAATCAATATAAACAAACTCCCGTTGTTGCCCAAGTTGATATTAATAGGTTAGTTGAACCACAGCTTGTCTTATCTCAATCAAAACAAGTCGTATCGTTAAAACAAATATCACTATTAGAGCACCCTTACTATTTGTTAACTCATAATAAAGGTTTATATAGCCATTTTGACAATGACTACTCTTTGGTTGATGCGTACACCGCTGAGCCAGTCGTTATTGATGAAACTATGGTTAGAAAACTGGCCCAATCTTCCTACAATGGTAAAGGTGTGATTAAAAATGCAGTTAAATTATCACCTCCATATGAAGATATACCTCGTGAGCAAAATGAAGTGTGGCAAGTTAACTATGCTGATTATATTCAAACTAGCGTTTATATTGATGCTGGTTCTGGTCGAATAATTAAACATAGTAATGATGATAAACGGTTTGTTGATATTTTCTTTATGCTTCACTTTATGGATTATGGCACTGAAGGAAGCTTCAATAATGTTCAAATCATTTTATTTTCTCTTTTCACGCTTTTCTTTTCCTTAACTGGTTTTATCTGGACTATTGAGCTGCTCTTTAATGGTCAATACAAAGTTCGCTTTGGCAACAAAAGTCGAACTTTGGCGCTATTTGATAAAGATCTGGAGCCTATCGGGGAATTCGATTTAGCTACTAATACCAACTTACTTGACGGTTTAATTGATCATGATATTGCTTTGTCATCAACCTGTGGCGGTGGCGGTACTTGTGGGCAATGTAAAGTACGTCTTGATAGCAGTGTCAAAGTCACTTCAGCAGAGCATGTACTTTTAACAAAGGAACAATTGCAACAAGGTTACAGATTGGCTTGTCAACATGATGCAACAGAAACTAAGAGGTTAACATTAATTGATGTTACTAAAGCCAAAAAATACCTTCTTGAATTAACGCATAGTGAGTTTATTAGTCCCTATATAAAAGAGTTGCGTTTTAAAGTGCTTGGTGGTGAGAGATTAAAATTCAAAGCAGGTGCTCATCTTCGCTTCTATATACCACCAGCTAAAGGAGTATCTATACCAGCGCGTCTTCCTGACGCTTTCAAATACCATTGGCGTGATATTGAGTATTTAGAGTATGAGCATCAAGCTTGTAGTCGAAGCTATTCTCTAGCTAATGGTGATGGGCAGATTGAAGCTGGTATTAACGAGTTAAAGTTTACCGTCAAAATTCAAAATGCTCCAAATAAAAGTATATATCCCGGTGTAGGTTCTAGCTACATATGCAATTTGGGGCTAGGGCAAACAATAGAAGCGGCTGGTCCATTTGAAGATTTTCACGCTAAACCTTCAAGTAATAAAACAATGATGCTTATCGGAGCAGGCTCTGGAATGGCACCATTGAAATCATTGATTGAAGAGCAATTGTGCTTCTACCAAAAAGAAAGAAAGGAAACTAGAGGTATCTATTTTTTCTATGGTGCTAGAACTGAGGAGGACTTGTTATATAAAGATGAGCTTTACAGGCTTTCTAGAAAATATACAAACTTTTTTACTACCCTGTTTTGTCTAGGCCGCATAAGAACTGGTCAGGAGCAAAGGGGTATGTTCAAGATTTACTCACATCAAATATTAACAAAATTTGTCAAATTGATGGTGTTGAATTTTATCTATGCGGCCCACCGAATATGATGTCAGCAACGATAAATCTTTTGAAAACTAAGAATGTTGATGCTACTAATATTGCATTCGATGAATTTACTTAAATTAAACTTAATCACTAACGTAGGAGAGAACCATGAAAACTAACTTTATTAAAACTGTAGGCAAAATCGCTTTGATATTAGTACCAGCAATTACTTTATCAATGAATGCATCCGCTCATGATCCGAAAATGCATGCAAAAAAAGCAGAAAAAGCTGATTGTAGCAAAATGGATCATAGCAAGATGGATATGAAAGACCCTGTTGCAGTTGCAATGATGAAAAAGTGTATGAAGCAATCAAAATCTTCAATGGAGAAAATGGATCACAGCAAAATGAAAGAAATGGATCACAGTAAAATGAAAGAAATGGATCACAGTAAAATGAAAGAAATGGATCACAGTAAAATGAAAGGAATGGATCACAGTAAAATGGAAAAAAAGAAAAATAAAAAGGCTAATAGTGATGATCACCAGAACCATTAATTAAATATTAAAAGTCACTTAATTGAAGCTCGTATTAAGTGACTTTTAAAGTAAGGAATTGTTATGAAAGCTCTTAAAATTCTATTGATATTATTGCTATTGGGAGGAGCTAGTGCAGCCACTGTCATGTATTCAGGGATAGTGAATGTAGCCGCAGATGAACCTCACAGTGATATTGTTTATTGGCTTCTTGAAGAAACTAGGGAGGCATCCATAAAGAAATCGGCTCAACATATCAAAGTACCTGATTTGGAAAGTCCTGAGTTGTTATTAATGGGAGGAGCAGATTATGAATATATGTGCTCAAGTTGTCATTTAAAACCTGGATTAAAAGAAAGTGATATGAGCATTGGGTTGTATCCTACTCCACCTAATTTAAGTATTTCGCATGAAACTCATCAACACGGTACTGATGAAGAGCTTGCAAAGAAGAACTTTTGGGTGATTAAGCACGGCATAAAAGCTTCGGGGATGCCAGCTTGGGGCAAAACTCACAGTGATGAAAGAATATGGGCAATGGTTGCTTTTATTAAACGATTACCTACAATAACACCCGAGCAATATCAAGTGCTAACGGCAATAGATTAATTATTAAAGATAGGAATAAAAATGAAAATAATTCAAATAATAGTAACAGCGGCTTTGTTAATTTTCTTAACCATGAGCAATGTTACAATAGCTCATGCAAGCGAAAAAAATAATACAAGTAAACGTGGTGAATTGCCCGTATTAACAAGTGATGCAGGTAAAGTCGTTATGCAATTTCACCAAGCCTTACAGGGTGGCGATAAGAGCAAAGCACGCGGCTTTTTAGCTGATGATGTCATTATATATGAGGGCGGTAGAGTAGAGCGCTCAGCAGATGATTATGCTAATCATCATATGCTGGCTGACATGAAATATTTGGCTCAACTTAAAGTAGAAATACTTGAACATGAAGTCAGGGAGATGGGGGAAATAGCTTACTCAATATCCAAAACAAAGTTAACCGGAGAGTTTCAAGGAAAAGACGTGAAAAGTGAAGGCATGGAAAGTATGGTGCTTTTGAAAAAAGATGGGAAATGGAAAATAGCGCATATCCATTGGTCACATTAATTTAAACATAATAATTCAGAGGTTAAAAATGAGAAAATTTATTGCAACTTTTATTGCACTTATCATCAGTATATCGGCTGTGGCTCATGATGATAGAGATCATAGTAATAAAGACAAAAAGGCGATTGTTGATGTGATTAAAAGCATCAAGTATGGCTGGGAAAATGGTGATGGATTGCCGTTTCGACGTAACTTTTTAGATTTTGAGGGGGCACGTTATATCGAAGGAGGAGGACAAAATGCAGGGTTAGATTCGCTAGTCGAGCATCACGTAGAGCCTGAAAAGGATGCTTTGGAATACTTAAAATTGAGTTTTAGTGAAATAGAAGTTCACTTTGAGGGCGATGATAAATCTTTTGCGTGGGCAATTGCTGACACACGTATAAAGGGCAAAGTGAATAAAAGTGGCAAAACATTCGACAAAAAAGGATTTCAAACATTCTTATTTCGCAAAATAAATGGCAATTGGAAAGTTGTGCATACCCACTCGTCTAGTAGAGATAAAAAGTAATTATTGTTTAAAAATACACCGTATGATGACTGGTTAGTTTAAGTCATTAAATGAATGGAATAGGACTTTTAAGTGAATAAAATAGAGAAGAAAAAATACTTAAGTTTTTACGAGTTTAACGTCACTTTGTGTCCTATTGATAATTATCACACCGATTTATTTCAGTTGAGGTTCGGATTATGAGAATAGTTTACTTTGGCAATAATATGTTCTCTTCGTGCTTAAAGTACTTAATTAGTGAAGGTTTTGAAGTTGTAAGAGTTTACATTAACTCGCCCGACTTTACTTCTTCGGTAATATCAAAATTGTGCGAAACACATCAAATTCCCTTATTCAAAAATAAGCCTATGAGTGAAGAGCTTGAACATTTGATTTCCATGGGTGTAGAAATGTTCATAGTAGCTGAGTATCTACACATATTACCTGAAACCAATGTTAAGTACGCTATTAACATACACCCGTCAATGTTACCAAACGGCAGGGGGCCAACGCCATTACCATATCTATTAAAATATCCTGAACATTCTGGCGTAACAATTCATAAATTAACAAATGTGGTAGATGGTGGAGACGTGATTCTTCAATCAGATGTTCCCATTCAAAAGAATGAATCTATCACGACAGTCATGGTCAAAATGCATATTGAAGCGGTAAATTTATTAAAAACCTTCCTTTCTGATGTCGAAGGTTATTATGAAAACGCTGTAGAGCAATCTGACTATTCATATTTTCCACTCATAGACATAACAGAGCGGATGCTGGACTGGAAACAATCAACACAACACATAAGTAGCAAGATTCGCAGTTATGGCTTTATTGGGGTAGTTCTTAAACTTAATAACCGTCTTTGGAATGCCAAACATCTAGAAACTGTAGAATACGGCCATCATTATGACGCAGGAAAAGTTATATATGAAGATGAATATTTACTTGTTATCAGCTCAAGTGATGGGATAGTTTGTGTTCACAAATATTCGTTATCTTTGATTGATTAACGTAATTGTAATTGGATGTAGAGCATGATTATGAAAATGAAACCGTTAAAGAAAGTTGCACTTACCGTTGTGGTTATCTGGACAATTATTGTTACAACGCTAACTGCAAACTTAATCATATCATCAAAAAAAAGTGCGGTTAAAAATGCTAAAGATGATGCTTTTTCTGCAATTGAACACATTGATGCGACCATAAAACTATTAATAAATGACTACCAAATTAACGATATGAGCTTATCAAGACAATTAGATTTAAAAGGACTTGAATCTAATAGTGGCGTCGTATCTATTGAACTTGGTATAGAGAAACCAAAAGTTTCTCTAGTCTTTGTACAAGAAAATTCAAATGTTAGTAACCAAAATACTTTTTTAGATGAATGGCAAAAAAAACTAGTCGGAGTCTTAATCGATAGAAACGAGACAACTTATTTTATTGATGAGAAAGGTCAAAGCTCTTTTTTAAGAGCTGTAGAGCCAAGAGCTGTAGATCAAGACTGTCAAATTTGCAGGCTAGTAGGACTTGAGAAAAAAGGTGGTTACTTTGGAGGTGTTTTTGTTTCGGTGAATATGAGTCGATACCTTTCAGAAGCCTATTTGCACACATGGAGTATGATTCGAAGCATAGGAATAATTTGGGTATTAGGTATAGCTGCAATCATTTACGGCTATAAAAAAACAAGCAGTGCAGTAACTAAAAAACTAAGAAATTATGAAGAAAGTGTTTTTAATTTAGTCGATATATTAGAGAAACGAGATAGCTATACCGCTGGTCACACCCGAAGAGTTGCAAAATATGCGATGTTACTTGCTGAAGAGCTAAATGTTTCGAGTATTAAAAAAGAGCTACTTTACAGAGCATCGATGCTACATGACATAGGTAAAATATCTACGCCAGACTCTATTTTATTAAAGCCGGGGAAGTTGAGTGATTTAGAATATAAAATTATTAAAAACCATGTAACAACCAGTTATGAAATTCTCTCTAAAGTATCTATCTATAAAGATTTAGCAGAAATAGTTCGACATCATCATGAATATTATGATGGTTCTGGCTATCCCCAAGGTTTAAAAGGAGGCGAGATTCCCTTCTTATCTCAAATTCTCACGGTTGCTGATGGCTTTGATGCTATGACCACAGACAGAATTTATAAAGGTAGAAAATCAGTACAACAAGCAATTCAAGAAATTTCTAAATTAAGTGGACAACAATTTAACCCTGTAATTGTAAAGTCTGCGATTAACGCATTATCAAACGTTAAAATAGATCGTAAAATATCGCAGTTACCAGAGTCTGATTTACAGCATGAACGTTTCTCATATTTCTATAAAGATAATGTGACACATGCATACAATCAAAGGTACTTAGAGCTTTTATTGTCAAAACAAAAACAAGAATTAAACAAATATCGACATGTTTTGCTAATTAGAGTGCATAATTTTTCGAAATATAACTCAGAACATAGCTGGAATAAGGGTGATGAGAAGCTTATAGAAATTGTAAATTCTCTTCAAAAATTTGAAGAAAACCACCTTGTATTTAGGCTATTTGGAGATGACTTTATTCTGTTGCTCAAAAGGAAAATTGACTCATCTGAAAGGGAAGAATTATTGAGGAAAGAAGTAAATGGAACATGCTTATATTATTCAACACGTTATATAGATTTACCAGAAAATAAATTGATCGATATGGAAGAGCTGGAAAAAATTATGCACATGCCTGAATAGGTTGTTTTTCTTCAAAATCATTTAAATAAAACAGTTATGAATCTAGCACTAATGGAGTACAACAAATGAAATTTCCTAAATATAAAATATATAACTACATTGGAATTGTCTTCATTCCCTTGTTGCCTTCATGCATAAGTGCAGCAGAGCCAACGGTAGATAATCAATCAAAGAGTTATCAAGATAAAAACTTTACCAGCATTCAAAAGTCTCTTCAGCAAATGAATAAGAACTTACAAACATTGCCAGCACAACAAACTGCTAAATTAAGCGCTACAAATGATCTTGAAACAACTGGAGATAACCAGGTGAAAAATCAAAATGATACCTCTAATAGCCTTAACCAAAAAATGGGGCGAAATAAAATGGGTATGATGACCAAGAAAAAAAACTGTATGGGCAGAATGTGTAAAATGATGATGAAAAACAAATCAATGATGGGGACCAAACCTTTACCAGAAAAACAAGGCTCGTTATCTACCATGACTGATGTTTTACCCGGCTATCAAGATGCACCACACCTATATCACCTTGGTGAAACCGACTTTTTTTTAGATTATGTATCTGAACTTGAACTGACTTCAGGGCAGGTTGAACAATTGTTTAACATAAAGCAGCAATGGGGAATTACTCAACGAGAAAAAGTTACTCTGCGTGAACAACTCGAAAAGCGTTTGTGGAAAGAGACCGCTTCAGGAATGCCTAATTTAAATGAGGTTAGAGATACTCTTTCAGAAATAGCATCTGTCAATTCAACACTACGATTATCATTTATCGAGATGGTCGGTCAATCTGTAGACGTTTTATTGCCGCAACAAGTGGAACTTATTAAAAAAATAAATATATCAAAAGAATTTGATAGTAAGGGATAGGTCTATGATGAATTTCTTTTTTAATAAAACAGTTATTACTCTATCACTTTGGGTTACCTTATATTTTTATTGCACTGCATCATTTGCTCAGCAAGGGAAAGATGAACATGCGAATCATCACCCAAAGAATTCACAAATTGCATCGGTTTCACCAACTCAACAAAATATTGTCGTAGCTAATAATGATGGTGTGAGTAACTTATCTGTTGATAGTGTTGGTCAAACACAAACCTCTGTTATGTCTAAAGGCCAAGGAATGGGTAAAAAGATGAACGGAATGATGGAGCAAATGGGAGCACCTAAGCCTAAAGATCTCTACCCTACATTAATGCGCCTATCGAAACTTCCTCCTCACTTGACCGATGAAGTACTTCAAAAAGCCATAAATAGAATGCAAAAAGGTAATCAAATAATGGTAGACGGCTTTATGTCGTTAGCTAATGCCGATGGTCAGCAAAACTATTCTGAAATGCAATCTTCTATAGAAAAAATAGAGCAAGGTTTAAGTCAATACAATAGTGGTTTAGCTACCAAAAGGGCGATAGCAGAAGGGCAGGAACCAAGACGAGTCGCTCTTCAATGGTTTAAAAGTCAAATGAATCTATTACCAACAGCGCCTAAAAGCGAGCAATCAAATATATTTGGAATAAGCATATTTCACTTGGGTGTTATGACTATTTTGTTTTTATTTGCGTTTGTTTTTATTTGGGTATACGCCTATAAAATGAGACGAGCATCTGCGCTGTTAGAAGAATTAAAGATAGCTCCTGTCAATGAGCCGCAAGTGATAGAAAATGAAAATAAGAAAGAAGTTTCTGAAAATTTAAACACTAGCCCCACGTTTGATAAGTCTAGTGAGTTGAATGGAGCATTGGTTACTAGTAATGAATCTACTGATTTTACTTCAAAGAAAAAGGGCGTTTTCACTGGTACTGTGCATGTCATAGGAATATTTAATGAAACACATGATGTAAAAACTATTAGATTGGCATCTTTAGCTGGGGAACCTCTACCATTTAATTATGAGCCAGGCCAGTTTGTTACTTTTTCTCTCAATATCCCTGATCAGCCTAAAGTAATAAAACGCTCTTATACCATTGCCTCGTCACCCACTCAGAGAGATTATTTTGAAGTAACAATAAAGAGAGAGGAGCAAGGCTTAGTCTCTCGCTTCATGCACGACAACGTTTGCATAGGAGATGCGCTTGAAATAAAAGCACCTAATGGTAAGTTCTACTTCAACGGAAATAATGAAGAGAACATTGTCTTAGTATCTGGTGGCGTTGGGATTACCCCCATGATGAGTGCCGTCAGATATTTAACCTCTACCTGTTGGAAAGGAAATATCTATTTTCTTTTTTGTGCAAGAACATCAAATGACTTTATTTTCGAACGAGAATTAAGGTATTTACAATCTCGTCATAAAAACTTACATGTCTTAGTGAGCATGACACGAGTTGAAGGAACTGCTTGGATGGGACCTCAAGGTAGATTTACTTCTCAATTGGTAAACGACTTTGTTCCAGAGCTATCGGAAAAAACTGCTCACATCTGTGGGCCTCCACCGATGATGGATGCTATGAAAAATATGCTTATTGAGTTAGGTATGATGCCTCAAAGAGTGAAAATTGAAGGTTTTGGTGGTAGTAGCCCTGTGAAGAAAGAAAATAAACCACAAAGTCCTATCATGGGGAATATAGATAAAAATACCAGTATCAAAGCTGAAGCTATTAATAATGGTTTTGAAGTGTCCTTTACTCAGTCAAATAAACATGCAAAAGCAGCAGAAGGAGAAAGCATTCTTGATGTAGCGGAAAATTTAGATGTTGATATTGATAGCTCTTGTAGAGCAGGAAGCTGTGGCTTATGTAAAGTCAAGTTGCTCGAAGGGCAAGTAGAAATGGATGTGGATGATGGCCTAGAGGAAGATGATAAAGAAAATGGTTATGTATTAGCTTGTCAATCAATACCCAAAACCCCTGTAAAAGTGGAGGTATAAAGTGATGGCAAATCAAGAACGAACAATTGTTGCCAGTTTAGTGTTGCTGATGATCGTGCTATGGGGTGGATTTGTTTGGCACAGTTCACCACGTTTTCCTGGCAGTTTTAGTGGGAGCATGCTCGGAATAATAGCCGCCTTTTTGATGTTTTTTCCTTTAATTTACTTAGTGATCAAGAGAAATAAATCAATAAAAACCTGGGTGACCAAGAAGGTTCCTATGTCAACATTATTGGTTTGGCATATCTATGCTGGGGTGTTAGGACCAATCATAGGATTACTACATAGTGCTCACCGTTTTGATAGTTTACTTGGTATTCTATTGGTGCTCTTAATGATGCTAGTTGCGATTAGTGGCTTCATTGGGCGATACATACTTAGCTTAATATCGTCAAAATTAAAAGATAAGAAAAAACTAAAAGAAGAATTAAAAAATGAATTAAAAGATGAACAAATTGAATTGCATGACCGATTTTGTTCGAAACATATTAACGCTATGCCAAGTGATTTAAACTCACACTCTCCATCACTCTTTTCAACTAGTCTTGGCTTAGGTCGAACTAGCAATGAGAGAAGAATTTTGCGATTGGTCGATGCAATATCAGATATTGAATACAGCATTCGTATTCATGATACAGCAAAGCTTTGGTTCAAACGGTGGTTAAAATTTCATATATCTATTTCCATGATCTTATATGTGCTCATAATTTTTCATATTACTGCTGAAATTTATTTTGGTTTGAGGTGGTTATGATCAAATATCTTTTTGGTGGAATTATAGCAGTGATTATAGCTGCGTTGGTAAGTCACTATTACCATTCGAGTGAGTTACCCGATATAAATTGGGAAATGACCGTTATCCCTGGAGATTTAAGTGAAGCCCATTCCTTTTTAGAAGATGATTGTCAAAGTTGTCATACGCCAATAACGGGGGTTACTCGTGAAAATTGTGTTGTTTGTCATGCCAATGATACTCAAATAATCCAGCGTCAGCCTACTTTGTTTCATGTCGATATAGCTGAATGTAATTCATGTCATATGGAGCATCAAGGAAAAGCAGCACGCATATCTACAATGGATCATGAGGCACTCTCTGATATAGGTTTACGCATGTTACCTGAAGATAATACCCCGTTTGATCAAGGCACGGCTGTGCAAAAGCTTTTCAAAGAAATGTTATCGGATAATCGAAAAGTGGATCCGCTACTTATTAATCCGCATGTTAGTACAAAAGAAGCGTTGCTTAATTGCGCTACTTGTCATGCTAACGATGATAGGCATTTTGGGTTGTTTTCAGATGATTGTGTACAATGTCATAGCACTGAACAGTGGTCTTTATCTTCATTTGTTCATCCATCAAACAAGTCAAACGACTGTAATCAATGCCATGAGGCACCACCTAGCCACTATATGAAACATTTTAAAAAGATATCTGCAAAGGTTGCAGGGGAGCACAAAGCACCTGTAGAAGAATGTTTTGCTTGTCATCAAAATACCTCCTGGAATGACATTAAAAAAGCTGGCTGGTATAAACACCATTAATCTTAGGAGTATGAAGTATGTTGCATAACGGTATTGCAATTTTCTTTTCATTAGTTGTAGTTATAGTTTTGTTTAATAAACGATTTCGCTTATCGCAACAATGGAGGGCGACCGTAACTCCCTTAGCCTCAATCATTGGCAGTGGATTTTTAATTGTTGCACCACTACTGCATGCCACTATGGGAAAGTGGGCATTAGCTGGAATTGTAGTTTTATCACTGTTTTCATTAGCTTTGGGAGCTATTATTCGCTTCAACATACTTCATGCTGAGCAATATTTAGTTGAAAACCCTAATGGATCTATTGCAAAGCTAGAACAGGTTGGTCAATGGTTTCTTGGAGGGGCATATGCAATATCTGTCGCTTTTTATATCAGCCTGTTTTCTGCATTTGTTTTTGACCGCCTTGGTATTGAAAATTTGTATATTGTAAGGGGTGCCACAACTGCGGTATTACTTTCGATAATGGCTGTAGCTTGGATTAGAGGTGCGAAGGGTTTAGAAGCTATAGAGCTTTATGCTGTGACCATCAAACTTTCTATTATAGTTGGTGTATTGGTTGCTTTGTTTACTTATGACATATCGACAGGTAAGGCTTGGTTTGAACATTCAGCTGCTCAGAGTTTAAGTAAATTTGAAATAATTAGCATGCTGGCTGGAATGCTGATGGTTACACAAGGGTTCGAAACAACTCGTTTTATGGGGGCAGAATATTCAGCAGCTCAACGTATAAAGGCAGTCAAATATTCACAAGGGATCGCAATTGTACTGTATGTCATTTTTATAGGGTTAACCTGTCCAATATTTTTAGAATTTCCTATTGTTGAATTAAATGAAACTACGATTAGCCATACATTAGGCAAAGCTGTTTGGGTCTTACCTATTCTGCTTTTAATTGCTGCAACAGCAAGCCAACTAAGTGCTGCACTAGCCGATACAATAGGTGGTGGAGGTCTAGTTAGAGAGCTTCTCAAATCTAAAATTTCAACTAATATGGGATATATGTTAGTGGTCATTTTAGCAATTATTTTGGTCTGGACTTCGAATGTTTTTGAAATAATTAATTTCGCTTCTAAAGGGTTTGCTCTTTATTATTTAGTCCAGACGCTAATTACAACAATGCTATTGCTTAAATACAAGAATAAAACAGGGAGAGTATGGCTAAAAATCATTGGGAGCGCGTTTATAGCTGCTTCTCTCGTATTTGTAATTCTCTGGTCTGTACCTGCGCCACATGGTTAATTGGATGATGAAAGATAGTAACCATAATTATTTTAAGGGATTGTTCGAATGCTTGATTTCAATCAATATTATCAGAGCAAATATGCTATAAGTTTATAGTGAAGTAACATACTAGCGAGGATAGAACTGTCCATGGGACAACGTTTGAATTGGCTATTTTATATTTTGATATATTTGTCTGTAAATGGACAAGTATTTGCTACAGCTATTCATTTGTGTTCTGAAATGGCCATAACTTCTAATGCACTTACAGCTCTAAACAATACAGTTAATATCCATGATCATCATGATGATGGGCACCAAGTAAAGCCTGAAAGTAAGCATGCTAATCATGATTCAAAAACAATGGATAACTGCCATTGTATAGATTGTGATTGTATGCAAGATTATACAGGACAGGTAAAGTATTTATTAGTTCAAGATATTAATATATTAGGTTTTCTACCTATAATTTCGAAGGTTACTAAAAGCTTAATTCAAAACTTTATATCGCAAACTCGATCTAATCCTTATCGCCCTCCATTATTCGCTTAATAGGGATCAGTGTGCCTATTTTTAGGTAACTGACTTCCATTAATTCAAAAAAGTTTAGAGCACCATGAAAACTATGATGGGTTTGCGTAAAAGTAAAGTGTGTTCTTTTTGCTCTATAACTAATTCTTATTTTTAAATTAAATCAGTGTGATGAATAACTCACGCCAACACAAAATATTAAGGTGATACCATGAAAAAGGTACTTCTCCAATCGGCAGTTGCAGCGTAAACGTCCGGTGATCATCACCTAGATATTGATATTCCAAGGCAATAATTGTTCTATGTCTGGCTCAGGCTGACAAAGCTCATCGAGGCAATGCATGATGTAATCAAATGGCGTTAAGCCGTTGGATCTTGCAGTTTATACCGAAAGAAAAACTATGCCGAACACATGCTGCCCAATTTCATAAGTGTGCTGGTATTACTGTCATTTGACTGTAAGGATCCAGTTTCTATTCGGCATAGTTTAATCCTAGAACTACAAGCTGGTGAGAAAACCTAACAACTTATCGCTCGGTTTATAGTGAAGATCACTGTGCTTATTAAATGGCGCTACTTTCGCTAATGCTGCTTCCTTCAGTGCCATATGAGCATGTAAGTATCTTTGTGTCGTTTGTGTAGATTCATGTCCAAGCCACATCGCTATTACCGTGGTATCAACACCTGCGCTAAGCAGCTCCATTGCTGCGGTGTGTCGAAGCACATGAGGTGTTACATGCTTCTGCTTCAGCGATGGACATTGAATACTGGCATTAGCAGCATGTTTCTTTACTAAATACTGCACACTGTCTGCACTAAGACGATTGCCGCGTATTGTTGGAAACAGTATATCCTCTTCCATACCAGGAAGCGCTAACAGCCAAGTTTTCATGATACGAACAGCAGGTTTGGTTAAAGGAGTACTTCTTTCTTTCCGACCTTTGCCAAGACATCGGACATGCGCCCCTTGGTCAAGAAATAGGGACGTACTATTGAGCCCGATGATTTCAGAAAGACGCAGCCCTGTCTGTAACGCTAAAAAAAGTAGAGCGTGATCACGATGGCCTATCCACGTCGTTTTATCCGGACTTGCCAGTAATGCCTCTATTTCCGTTCGCTCCAAGAAGTGGATCAGCCTCTGCTCATGTCGTTTACTAGGGATAACTAATACTCGCTGAATTTGTGCGCTATACCCAGGCTCTTCGTATTCTAAAAAGTGGAAAAATGAATGAATGGCAGTCAGACGTAAATTTCTTGTGCGAGCACTGATTACTCGGTGCTCTTCAAGATCATTAAGAAATGCGCTAACTAATTCTGCGTTGATATCTTCTAGCGTTAGCGCAGATGGCGCTTTCCCTAGCTGTTTTTTTGCAAACACCAATAGCAGTCGAAAGGTGTCTCGATAGGAGTATATCGTGTTGTGACTGACGCGTTTTTGATTGATTAAACGAATAGTAAACCAACGTTCAAGCAAGCACGGAAATGCGGTAGTGGCTTTCATAGTTCAGCCTCCAAACGTGTTTCTAAGCGACGCGCAGCAAGTTCCAGTAGCTCTGGACAGGCAGATAAATACCAATAGGTATCACGCACACAACTGTGACCGAGGTAAGTAGACAATTTTGGTAACAAGGTGTCTACCTTTTCTCCAGTTCTATACCATCGTAATAGCGTATTGACCGCAAAGCTATGTCTAAAATCATGGATCCGTGGTCCTGAGCTAGCATTTGGGGTACGTAATCCAATTTGTCGTGATAAACGTAAAAATACACGAGAAACATACTGCGGTAATAAACGGCCACCGCGCTCTGCTACCAAAAAGTACTCACTGCAAGGAGGGTTAATAAGTTCATCGCGACGGCGATCATACTCGACTAGAATACGCTGAGTACTTGCATGTATGGGAACGTAGCGTGATTTTCCAAACTTTGTATCGCGTACAGTGAGAATACAGTTCTCAAGATCTACATCTTGGCGTTTGAGAGTCAAAGCTTCGCTGATACGCAAGCCTGTTGTCGGTAAAAGACCAAAGAGGCAATGGTATGTCCAGCGCCTTAATTTGTTTACCGGTTTAAGAGCTAATGCGGCCTCCAACAATGCCTGTATCTCAATATCAGAGTAAATGTACGGTTTAGCAGAGCCGCTATAGGATAAAAGTCCAACCGGCGGTACCTCTGTGTGTATGTCCATTGTTTGCAAGTGCCGAGCAAACCCGCGAACATAGGCCAGTTTTATAGCCCAGCTAGCATTTTTTCCAGGCGATTGGGTTGCCCATTCAAGTGCAAGTTTGGTAGTGACAAAAGTACTACTGTACTGCTCCATAAACGTAACGAAGCCTTCTAAATCTCTAGCTGGTTGAATAAACTTGTGGCCCAGTCCGCGTCTAAGATCCACATATTCATGTAATATTTTACGTAAGGAGATCATTGTGCTACTCCCGGCCATGGCATGGCTAATGCTCTTAATCCATCAATATTAACTTTGGCATAAATACGTGTCGAATCATGGCTCTTATGGCGAAGTAGTTGACCAATTTCGGACAGTGAAGCACCTGCTTGAAGCAAGTTAGTTGCAAGGCTATGGCGAAAAATATGAGTCCCTTTATGCTTTAGTGTTAACTCAGCTCGCAGTAACGCTGCTTTAGCAATTTGTGAGATCCCAGCAGAGCTTGCAAACTGAGAATGTGGCGCCAATGAGCGTACAAAAACTGAACGGCTATCAGTCTTTGGCCGTGCGTTTTGTAAGTAATCTGATAGCGCCGCACCCACTTCAGGCAGCAAAGGCAAAGCAATAAGCGTTCGACCCTTTCCTCGAATGTTGAGGTTACCAGCATGCCAGTTGATGTCATCTAACTTCAACAGAGCTATTTCATTCGCCCTCAGTCCTAGCCGACTTAATAGCATAAGTACTGCGTAATCCCTTAAGCCAACGGCACTGCTCGTGTCGCAACTGTTCAGCACCTTTTGAATTTGGTTAGAAGATAGATGTTCTGGGAGGGTGGTTAGGCTCCATCTTCTGATACTAGGTACAGCAGAAGACAAATTGTAGGTTGTATACCCCTTATATAAAAGATACCTAGCGAACGCACGTAGTGTCCAACACATATTTTTTGCAGAGCTAGGGCTTTGGTCATGTGCGTGTTGCACTAGAAATTGCCTTACATCTTGTCCTCTTAAGCTTGAAAAGCATGAAACACCATCAGGGCAACACTGCCAAAGAAACTTCCTCAGTGGTAT
The DNA here is from genome assembly GCF_000497975.1 of Pseudoalteromonas sp. TB41. Classification (NCBI taxonomy): domain Bacteria; kingdom Pseudomonadati; phylum Pseudomonadota; class Gammaproteobacteria; order Alteromonadales; family Pseudoalteromonadaceae; genus Pseudoalteromonas; species Pseudoalteromonas sp. TB41. Next base: position 23,280 of record NZ_AUTH01000038.1, read on the forward strand.
TCGATGTCTGATGACTGAAGTTTCACAAAGTCCATGATTTTGCATCAAATGCTGTTCAAAGTCCTGAATGATCTGCGACAGATGATCTAACACAATCGTTGCTGCTGCTGCTGTTGCATTGAGCGCTCTTAGCACTATAAGAAGTCTAATAAGAGCTGCGTGATCAGACAAAAAAGGATGTCGATTTTTTTGCCTAAATTTTTCATATTGTAGTACTGATGCTTCGTTAACATCAGTCACCTTATACTTTTTACTGGCTAACCATGCGCTATAATCAGCAGCAACTCTAATGTTACGAGCGCCACTCTGGTAGCAGTGACCTTCAGTAATTAGATGCTCTGCATAAGCCTTCATATAAACGCCCAAAGGGCCCGTATGAAGTCGCGCTATTGTTTTTTTACACTTGAAAAATGCCGAAACACTCATAATCCTTCTCCGTAAATTAATTATTAGAAGTCAGATCACACTATGCCGAAGCAATCATATGCAAGTATCTTTGTATTATAGGGTTCTAGCCAAGTGATTCGGCATAGTTTTTCTTTCGGTATAAAC
>NZ_AUTH01000039.1:0-24137 GCF_000497975.1 Pseudoalteromonas sp. TB41
TAGGGCGTGTTGATCTTTGTGGTATGAAAAACAAACAGCATGAAGATAAGGTATAATTGAATTCGCCAGAAAACTTTACACCGAACCTACATGCCAAGATTAATGCTAACAGACGGGACATGGAATGTCTTATCAAAAGTAATGTACTTAAGTGGTCGAATTTATAATAAGCCCGACCATAGAAAAACGCTCGAAGGCATACTGTATAAGATGCGCACAGGTATTCCATGGCGAGATTTACCTTCTGATTTTGGCCGTTGGAGTGCTATCTACAGACGGTTTAATTTATGGTCCAAAAAAGGGATTTTGAATGAACTGTTTCGCGCATTATCTCGTGATGCGGACATGGATTGGGTCTTCATTGATGGCAGTATTGTCAGGGCTCATCAACATAGTTGCGGTGCAAGAACTGCTGACAATGAATCAATTGGAAAGAGCCGAGGTGGAAATTCTACGAAAATTCATCTTGCAGTCGATAGCGGAGGGTTGCCTGTTTATTATGAATTATCCTGTGGAAATACGCATGATATCGTCCATGCAGAGTCACTCGTAGCTAATTGCCCAACAAGTAATATGGTTGTCGCAGATAAAGGCTACGACAGTGAAAAACTGAGAGCGTTTGTTCGTGATAATAACGCTACACCCGTTATTCCACGTAAGGGCAACAGTTTAGTAGGCAATGAAGATATTGACTGGTGCATGTATAAATATCGGCACTTGGTTGAGAATGCATTTGGCCGTATTAAGCAATATAGAGGGATAGCCACGCGGTATGAAAAGCTTGAACGAAATTATCATTCAATGCTCGCTTTAGCATTTACTATGATGTGGCTACCAATGTGGGCTGATTGATATATGTACTACAAAGATCAACAGCCCCTAATTTATTTTTAATTTTTTTAATTTTTTTAATTTTTTTAATTTTGTTTTTAAACGTAGAAAATTTGTGTGAATTAAACCTATAAAGTAAGACCCCCTCTTAAAGAGGGGTCTTACTTTATAGGTTGTTCTTTATTTCAATTAGGCCAAAATATTACGGTATTCATTGCAAGACGTTGTGCGTTTGCTCTTTTAATGAAACGAGTGATGAAAACACTAAAGAGAGGCCGCTTTCAGCGGATGGCCTCGTCGCTTCGCTACTCAACCATAGGCCTAAAACGCACGCCAGCTCTGATGTTGCTCCGCAACGAGCTGACTCAACGCGCTATCGCGCTAGCGTTGTAGACCCCGCGCGAATGTACCGTGCTCCGCCCTGTACCAACCGCCATACTGCCGCTACAGACAATGCGATGGGTGCCCCATTATCCGCATTTTTCTTCGCTTTTATTTTCTGACGAAAATAGATGGTTCGATATCAATTTGTGCCAAATTTTAATCGAATTTCGCTGATGCGAAACACTATCGCGGTTGGTACAGACCAGCTGTACATTCGCGCGACTCCATACATTTCCGGCTTCGCCTCCAACGTATTACGCGAGCTATTGGCCTCATTCTGAGACGCTTTTTTTGCAGTTTTTCGTGCCGAAAAATGCGAGCTTAAAACCTGTCTTTCAGACAAAACCGCCTTCAAAATAAACTTATTAATGAATTTTTTAGAAAAGAATAAGGTTTTTTTGCTTAGTAAAAATTAGGTGAAGTAAGTGGAGGGGGAACCACTTATCCAAACTGTTTGTTGCTGAGCTGCGCAGTCAAACAAGTTTGTTTTTTTATCACGAAATCATTAAAGTTTAAAGCATAAGTTAATGATTATTGAGGTTTAAAAAATGAAAATCGACGCTAGTGATATTGCTATTAATCCAACAACAGGACTACCTATCACAAATGCGAGCGCTAATATCGTTGATGTTGGCGGCAATGTGGTGGGCCAATCTAATAGAGTAATGACTGTTTATGAGATTGAAGATTCGATAGCGGATTTAAACGATGTTGGCTGCTTTGATGCTTTTGATGACGATTTTTAATGCTCAAAATTTTAAAAGCTTTTAGACAACACCGAATAGAAATTGCCTATTCGACTATTGCTTTTAGTGGCTCAGCGTTACTGCTTTTTCAATATCAATCAACTCAAAATTTTGCCTGGTTTATTTCGCTGACCTTATTCTGTACCAAGATTGCTATTGGCATAATTAACTATGAGCAATATTGCCAAAGCAATAAGCGTAGCATGAAAACTATGCTGCAATATTTGTTATTTAAATTTGTATAACCCTGTTTATTTGTCCGAAATGCAAAGCGCCCAATTCTAGGGCGCTTTTTTAGTTTTATGATTTAGAAAAAGTGTGACTCTAATACTTAAGTGTATTTCTATGCGAATTCTTGGTGATATTGATAAGAGAAATCCTGTAACCTTATAACTTAAAAATAATTGTCCGACTTCTCTTATTTATATTTTCAAAAGTTGGGTATTGGTTAACAAGGAAGTAAATTAATGTATTACAGTGAAGTCAAAGAGCAGTACCTTGCTCATTTAAAGCAATCAAAAAATAGCATTACCGCTTATAAAGCCATAGTAAATTATAGTAATAAAACACTTACTGAAATTTCCGACGAGTCTTTTGAGTACTTAGAGAATGAGTTTGAGGGAGTGTTTTTTGCACAAGGAAGCAATAAGAGGCAAATATTAAAATCTACAGGTAAATATTTAATTGGTTGTTTTTCATTAGGTGGTACTTATCACTTAGCACTTCAAAATAAACATTACGAAGACTTACACAACACCCTGTATAAGCCAGTATTTGAAAATTTAAAACTGATTAATGATGAGACGAATAAAGCCTTAAATTCTATCGGTTTTACATTAGAGAAAACAAATAAGCTTTTAAAAAAAGTTGGAAAGGTTTTACAAACTAAATCTAATGTTACAAGTGACAGAAAGTCAGTTGATCAAAAAGTAACTTTAATTCAGTTAAAGCAGTTCTCCGATGGTTTCAAAACTTCACTCAAAGCAGGGTTTGGTGGTTTAGTGGGTGGTACTTCAGCTATTGGTGCTTGGGGCGTCGTTACCATTATAGGTAGTGCATCTACAGGTACTGCTATTACCTCACTCTCTGGTATAGCTGCAACAAACGCAACACTAGCTTGGTTTGGTGGTGGTTCTATCGCTGCAGGTGGAGCTGGTATGGCTGGAGGGTTTATGGTTTTAGGTGGCATAATAGCAGCTCCGGCAATGTACTTTGCAGTAACAGGTTCATATAAAAAAGTCGAAAAAATAAAGATGAAAAAAGTTGAACTGTTGGCAGAGATAGAAAAGTTAACATCCCTTGAATCTGAAGCAACGGCACACCTTAAAACCGTCCAGCAGCATCATTACCACATTACCGAGTATGCCAATCACTTTGGTAAGTTGCTTGAAGATAACTTGAGGATGTTTAAAAAACATAGCTCACTTAAGTATAAAATTTTTGGCGGACAGATGAACGTTAAGCAAGAAAAAGCTTTTAACCTTCTGAACCAATATAGCAATGAGTTACTATTTCAGCTTGGTTATAGCAATAATTAGCTTAATACTTTTATTAACTCAGCTTGCTAACTTTTAATACCTTTTATTTTTGCTAATTCATTATATTTTATATAGCATCACTAAATAGCATGAAACACGTTGAATCAACGAGTTGTGCGAACTTATAGCACAGTATTTAGGGATGGTTTAAGTTATGGATAAAAGAAAGCTCAGCGAAACCGATATAATCAGTAAGTTTATTCTGCCCGCAGTTAAAACCGCAGGGTGGGACGACATAACTCAAATACGCCAAGAGGTTAAATTACGAGACGGTAAAGTAATCGTACGTGGGCAACTTGGTGTACGTAAAACGGTTAAATCGGCTGACATAGTGCTTTACCATAAACCCAGTATGCCGCTTGCTGTCATTGAAGCTAAAGCCAATAAGCACGAAGTAGGTAAAGGGCTACAACAAGGCTTAGATTACGCCAGGCTGCTCGATGTGCCGTTTATATTCGCCTCTAATGGTGATGGCTTTATATTTCACGATAAATCCAAGCTCGGCACACCTGATGCGCATAACCTTGAAACCGAAATACGCTTAGAAGACTTCCCCTCACCGCAAGAGCTTTGGGCTAAATATTGTGCCTACAAGGGCTATACACAATCGCAATTGCCCATAATAAACCAAGCCTACTATGACGATGGTAGCGGTAAACACCCGCGTTACTATCAGCTTCAAGCCATTAATAAAACAGTAGAGGCTATATCGGCAGGNCAGGTAAAGACCGCGTACTCCTTGTTATGGCAACAGGAACCGGTAAAACTTATACCGCGTTTCAAATTATTTGGCGCTTATGGAAATCACGCGCTAAAAAACGCATATTGTTTTTAGCCGACCGCAACATATTAGTTGATCAAACTCGTATTAACGACTTTCAGCCGTTTGGTACGTCAATGACCAAAATTACCGGCAGAACAATCGACCCCGCTTACGAGATACACCTAGCACTTTATCAAGCGCTAACAGGGCCAGAAGAATCTCAAAAAGCCTTTAAGCAAGTAGACCCTGATTTTTTCGATCTTATTATTATTGACGAGTGCCACCGTGGTAGCGCAAGTGAAGATAGCGCATGGCGCGAAATACTTACTTATTTTAAAGGCGCTGCTCAAGTTGGCTTAACCGCAACACCCAAAGAAACCGATGAAGTATCAAACACCGATTACTTTGGTGACCCGGCTTATACTTATTCTCTTAAAGAGGGCATTGAAGATGGCTTTTTGGCACCATACAAAGTGGTACGCGTTGATCTTGATGTAGACCTACAAGGTTGGCGGCCAACAAAAGGCCAGGTTGATAACAACGGTGAAGCAATACAAGACCGCATATACAACCAAAAAGACTTTGACCGCACAATGGTAATTGACGAGCGCACACAGCTGGTGGCCGAAACCATTACCAACTATTTAAAGCGTACAGACCCTATGGCCAAAACCATCGTGTTTTGTAACGACATAGATCACGCCGAACGTATGCGCCGCGCCATTGCTAACCTAAACCCAGAGCAAATGGCTAAAAACGATAAATACGTGATGAAGATCACCGGCGATGACGAACTAGGCAAAGGCCAGCTCGACAACTTTATAAACCCTAAACGCCCATACCCAGTAATTGCTACTACCTCAGAGCTTATGACCACAGGGGTAGATGCTAAAACCTGTAAGCTAGTAGTGCTTGATCAAAACATACAATCAATGACCAAGTTTAAACAAATTATTGGCCGTGGTACCCGTATTGATGATAAGTACGGCAAGCTGTGGTTTACCATACTCGACTTTAAAAAAGCCACCGAGTTATTTGCCGATGAACGCTTTGATGGCACCCCCGAAAAAGTAATTAAAGTAACGCCCACTGATATTGAAGACGAAGACGTTGATATTGAGTCACAAGACGATACAACTGCCGAAGAGCAGCCTGATAGCGTATTCGATGATCAATCAACCGCTGACGATACAACCGATGCCAACAACGACACCATTAACGACCCCAAAGGCGATGGCACGCATGATGGCGAATGGGACGATGAAACTAACAAAATGGTTAAGTACCGCGTATCAGGTGTTACCGTTAATAAAGTGGCAGAGCGAGTACAGTATTACGATACCGACGGTAAACTGGTTACCGAATCATTTATAGATTACACCCGTAAAACCATGAGCAAGCAGTACAGTTCACTAGACGACTTTGTCAAGCGTTGGAATCAATCAGACCGTAAACAAGCAGTAATAGATGAGCTTGCCGAAGAAGGCATTATTTGGTCAGCGCTTGAGGAAGAAGTAGGCAAAGACATGGACCCATTTGATATGATCTGCCATGTAGTTTACGACCAACCACCCCTTACCCGTAAAGAGCGCGCAGATAACGTACAAAAGCGTAACTATTTCACTAAATATTCGGGTACCGCGCACACCGTACTCGAGAACCTTCTGTTAAAATACGCCGATGTAGGCGTGCAAGAAATAGAATCTATGCAAGCACTTAAAGTGGCGCCATTTAACGAAATTGGCAGCCTAAGTGAAATAGTAAAAAAAGGCTTTGGTGGCAAACCACAATACGAGCAAGCACTTAAAGAGCTCGAGGCCGAAATTTACCAAATGCCAGTGCCTAAAACAGCTTAAATTTATGTTTGCTGTCGTTATGTATTAGCGACAGCAAAACATTAAACCAATCAAAATAAACAGCTTTCATATTTGCCTTTAGTCGCTGTTTATAAAAATAATCAAACAAGAGAAACCTATGTCTATCAGTTCAGCTATTAAATCCATTCAAGATATTATGCGTAAAGACGCCGGTGTCGATGGCGACGCACAACGCCTTGGCCAAATGTCGTGGTTACTATTTTTAAAAGTATTTGATGCGCAAGAAGAAGAGCTTGAACTAGAGTTAGACGATTACCGCGAGCCAATCCCAGAGCAATTTTTATGGCGCAATTGGGCGGCCGATAACGAAGGCATGACCGGCGATGAGCTTTTAGAATTTGTAAACGATAAGCTATTCCCTGAGCTTAAAAACCTAACCGCACCCATAGATAAAAACCCACGTGGTTATGTAGTCACCCAAGCCTTTAGTGATGCCTTTAACTACATGAAAAACGGCACGCTACTGCGCCAGGTAATCAACAAACTAAACGAAATAGACTTCACCGATTCAAAAGAGCGCCACTTATTTGGTGACCTGTACGAGCAAATATTAAAAGACCTACAAAGCGCAGGTAACGCGGGCGAGTTTTATACCCCGCGCGCAATCACTAAATTTATAGTGGCAGTAACCGATCCAAAACTAGGCGAGTCAATCATGGACCCGGCTTGTGGTACCGGTGGCTTTTTAGCGTGTGCGTTCGACCATGTAAAAGCAAACTATGTTAAATCGGGCGACGACCACCAAATATTGCAAAAGCAAATACACGGCGTAGAGAAAAAACAACTCCCGCACTTACTGTGTACCACCAACATGATGCTTCACGGCATTGAGGTACCGGTACAAGTTAAACACGGCAATACACTAAATAAACCGCTTTCAAGCTGGGACGACCAAGTAGATGTCATTATCACCAATCCACCATTTGGCGGCACCGAAGAAGACGGCATCGAAAAAAACTTCCCAAGCGACATGCAAACTCGCGAAACAGCCGACTTGTTCTTACAGCTCATTATAGAAGTGCTCAACACGAAAGGTCGCGCTGCGGTAGTATTGCCAGACGGCACCTTGTTTGGTGAAGGCGTAAAAACCAAAATTAAAAAGCTATTGGTAGAGGAATGTAACTTACATACCATAATACGCTTACCCAATGGCGTATTTGCCCCGTACACAAGCATTAAAACTAATATCCTGTTTTTTACTAAAGGCACGCCAACAAAAGACGTGTGGTTTTACGAGCACCCCTACCCAGCCGGTGTAAAAAATTACAACAAAACAAAACCAATGAAGTTTGAAGAATTCAAAACGGAGCTCGAATGGTGGGGTAACGAAGCAGACGGCTTTGCCAGCCGTACTGAAACTGAGCAAGCGTGGAAAGTATCAATCGACGATATTATTGCCCGCAATTACAACCTCGATATTAAAAACCCGCACGTAGGCGAGGTAATCAGTCACGATCCACAAGCGCTATTAGCTGATTACGCAAAACAACAAGCCGACATACAAGTACTACGCGATCAGTTAAAAGGCATATTGGCAGATGCGCTTGCTAAAGATGTTGAGGGTAAGTAATGGCAGAGTCAAAAACATCAACCACAATCGCAGAGCAGCTCATAACCGAGCATCTTGATATTTGGACGACTGCTATTGAGCAAAAATCGTCATCAGGTCGAGGCTCATCTAAAAAGTTTTCACTTCATGGTATTAAAAAGCTGCGTGAACTTATTTTAGAGCTCGCAGTACGTGGCAAGTTAGTGCCGCAAGATCCAAATGATGAACCAGCCTCAGTGTTGCTAGAGCGAATAGCCGCTGAAAAAGCGCAGTTGATTAAAGATAAAAAAATCAAACTCCCAAAAGCATTGCCGGAAATTAGTGAGGATGAAAAACCGTTTGAAATATCTGAAGGTTGGGAGTGGGTCAGATTAGGTGAATTAGGCAATACACAAACAGGAGGGACCCCCAGTAAGAATAAACCTGAGCTTTTTGGAAGTGACGTTCCATTTATAAAGCCTGGTGATATTTTGGAAGGAAAGGTTTGTTACAAAAATGAAGGGCTTTCACTTCTTGGGGCAAAATCTTTAGGGCGTATAGCCCCTGCGAATTCATTATTAATGGTTTGTATAGGTACCATAGGAAAATGCTCGTACATCGATCGTGATTGTGCTTTTAACCAACAAATTAATTCTATAACCCCTTATGTAAATATTATTAAATATTTACATAAGGTTACATCAACAGCATATTTTCAAAATTTAGCCTGGGAGCTTTCTTCAAGTACAACTATAGCTATCATAAACAAAGGAAGGTGGGAGTCTATTCCAGTTGCTTTAGCCCCGATAGCAGAGCAAGAGCGTATCGTCGCTAAAGTCGATGAGCTAATGGACTTGTGTGATGCGCTCGAAGCACAAACTGAAAATAGTATTACGGCACATCAAACATTAGTTGAAGTGCTGTTAGAGGCCTTGCTGAAAGCACCAGAGCAAACCGCAACCCCCGAACAAGCCACTGCGCAGTTCCAACAAAACTGGCAACGTTTAAGCGAGCACTTCGACACGTTATTCACCACCACTGCCAGCATCGACACGCTAAAGCAAACCATTTTACAACTCGCAGTAATGGGCAAGCTCGTCCCACAAAACCCAAACGACGAACCCGCCGCCAAACTCCTAGAGCGCATAGCAGCAGAAAAAGCCCAACTGATTAAAGACAAAAAAATCAAAAAGCAAAAACCACTGCCAGAAATCACCGACGAAGAAAAACCGTTTGAGTTACCAGAGAATTGGGAATGGTGTTATCTACAAGACTTATTTACCGTAGTTACAGATGGTGACCATCAGGCTCCTCCTAAAGCTAATGGGGGGGTACCGTTTTTAGTTATCGGGAACTTAAATACAGGTAAGATCAAGTTTGAGAACTGTAAATTTGTTCCAGATAGCTATTACAATAAATTGGATTGGACTAGACAACCAGTACAAGGCGATCTTCTCTACACTGTCACAGGTTCTTATGGTATTCCTATCGTTGTTACAGGTAATAAGCCATTTTGTGTTCAACGACATGTTGCTATATTGAATTCTTCTAGCATGACTCCAATTGAATATGTTAAGTACGTACTAAGCTCAAAATATTCTTATGAGTTTGCCACTTTTGTTGCTACAGGTATTGCTCAAAAGACAGTCCCGTTATCCGGTTTGAGAAGAATGCCCATCCCTGTTCCTCCAACATCAGAGGCTGTTCACATTGTGAATAAAGTGAATAATTTGATGGCACTCTGCGACCAACTCAAAGCCCGTTTAACTGACGCACAAAACACTAAACTTCACCTAACCGACGCCATAGTCGAACAGGCGCTTTAGCTATGGCAATTGTCTTCAATAAACCACAAACTATTGTGCAGTTGTTAGCGCAACAACTTACGATTCCTGAATACCAAAGGCCCTATAAATGGCAGCCTAAGCACGTTAATCAGTTAATTGATGATATTTTTAATCACCGCACTAAGCCGTGTTATCGCCTTGGTACTGTTGTATTGCATCAAGATAAAGAATCAGTGAATGAGAATAAAAAACAGACACTGAATATCGTTGATGGCCAGCAGCGGCTGCTCACTTTAACGCTGCTTTGCACCATTCTTGATGGGGCTGAGAAAGCTATTGCATCCACTTTACTTGAACATAAGTTTGAATCATCAGTCAGTATTAAAAACCTCAAACATAATGCTCAGATCATTTCTGAACGAGTAACCAGTCTGAATACTACTGAAAAACAAAATTTACTTAATTTTGTGCTTAACAAGTGCGAGCTTATTCAAGTGACATTAGATGATTTGAGTGAAGCGTTTCAGTTTTTTGATTCTCAGAATGCCCGTGGTAAAGCCCTCGCGCCGCACGATTTACTCAAAGCGTATCACCTGCGTGAAATGATGGACGCCACGACACAAACAGAACGCTTGCACCATGTAAGCCTTTGGGAGCAAGGCGTTAACCCTGATGATGATTCAGCCAATTTGCACACCATCATGGGGGAGTTTTTGTTCCGTATGCGCCGATGGATTGACGGTGATTATGGCATTACGTTTAGTCGTCATAACATTGATGTATTCAAGGGTATTAACTTGGATAACACCCAGTATGCTTATGTCGATGCAATGCTGGCCCTGGATTACGCGGTTGAAACCTTTAACGCTGATCCCGCGCGAAAATGGGACAAGAAAACCAAGAGTTACCCTTTCCAAGTAGAACAGGTGATGATCAACGGTAAGCGCTTTTTTGAGTACATTCAGCATTATATGGCCATTCACACAAGTTTGTTTGTTGGCAAGGAGGCGAAGCTCGCTTCTTTCATTAGTAATTACACTAGGTATAATGGCAGTCATCGTAAAGGGGATAGCTATGTGCGTAATTTATTTTTGTGTACCGTGATGTATTACTACGACAAATTCGGTGATGTGGAGTTAAAAAAAGCAGCGCAGATTTGTTATCGCTGGGCATATTCTTTACGCCTTGAATTGCAACGTATTGGCATGGAGTCAGTTGACAATCATGCTAAAAGCCGTAGTGGGTTATTTAGAGCAATTCGCAAAGCCGTTCACCCTCAACAGGTGTTGAACTTTCAGCCGCTTTATATAAAAGAGCCTAAGTTTACTAACGCTAAGGAAGTAAAAAAGTTTATTGAAGCAATGAAATCGGGAAGTATTAATGAGCCAAGATAATCTAGTAAAGCCATTGTCTGTCAAAGAGCTTTTCGACAAGAAAACTGAATATATTATCCCTATCTATCAGCGGAATTACGCTTGGGGTGCGCCTGAGATTGAGCAGCTTATTCAAGATATTAGTGATGCCGCAGGGCTTATTACTCAGCCAGGTGAAACTGTTAGCGTAAAACAAGTAAAATATTACCTGGGTAGCCTTGTTGTCTATCAGCGCACAACTCACTCACAGCAATCAAATGTGATATACGAAACCATTGATGGACAGCAAAGGCATACCACGCTCTCTATTTTATTGGCGTATTTAAAACATCGAAAAGTATTGGATGAGAGTGACCTAGCAGGGTTAGACATTAACCTAACTTTTGATAGTCGACCAAAATCTTCTAGAGCGTTAGAAGATATATATACAGGTAAGTCAAGTGGCGAGCCTGAAGAGCCTAACATTCATGCTGCGTTTAACATTATTCAGCGTTACTTCAAAACCAAAAGGCTAGATACAGAGGCTAAAATTAAGCAGTTTTTCGAGTACCTGTTAGAAAACGTCACCATATTGAGAGTGGTTGTTCCACCGCAAACCGACCTTAACCACTACTTTGAGATCATGAATAACCGTGGTGAGCAGCTAGAAAAACACGAAGTTTTGAAAGCAAAATTCATGGCGACACTGAGCAATGATGAGGAAAGAAACTGTTTTTCAACCATCTGGGATGCTTGCTCAAATATGTCGCGCTATACCCAGATGGGTTTTCAATCTGATTTGCGTAAAGAAGTATTTGGTGACAATTGGCAAACAATGCCAAAAAGCTTTGATGCGATTCAAGCAAAGCATACGAGTAAACAGCAAAAACAAGATGCAATGACACTACGCGAAATTATCAACAACAAAACACCCAGTGAAAATACCGATGATGAAGAGCGCGAGAAAGAAGAGCGCTTTGGTACGGTTATCGACTTTTCAAATTTCTTACTTCATGTACTCAAGTTGATGCCTGAGATTAAGGGGGTATCGCTTGATGATAAAAAACTAATTGATGCGTTTATCAGTAAAGATAATGGCTTGAAGGTAGAAGCCAAAGCCTTTGTGTATGAGTTGCTTAAGTACCGAATTCTATTTGATAGCTACATCATCAAGCCAGACCAACACAATGAAAAGCGTAAGTGGAGCCTACAAACTCTAATAGCTAATTCGAGCGGTACTAGCACAAGCTCTGGCTATAATAACTCTTTTGGTAAAGACCAAGACACATTAAATGAAAAATTGCGCATGCTATTAGCAATGTTCCATGTATCAAACCCAGCCTTAGTTTATAAGCGTTGGTTAAATGATGCGCTAAGTATTTTGAATAGGAATACTACAGAGGAAACGGGTTTAAGCATTGATGGAGAGGTGTACTTAACTGAGCTTGAGCGCTTAAGCGATCGCTATTTTGAAGAAATTACCTGCGGTCAATGTTTAGCATTTTATGAAGGGAGTACAGGAGTATTACATCAAGGAACGGGTGTTCAGAACTTCGTGTTTAATCGGTTGGATTACCTTTTGTGGAAGCGTTTATCAGATGGTGAAACATTTGATGGTAAAGGTAAAAAAGAGCTTGGAAAGCACTTTGATGATTTTCAGTTTAGTTTTAGAACCTCTGTTGAGCATTACTTCCCACAAACCGATCCATCAGGCGCAAGCAAAATGGAGGATGTCGATCGCTTTGGAAATTTATGTTTAATTTCGCCAAGTAGTAACTCGAGGCTCAGCAATTACTATCCAGAACATAAGGTGAAATTCTATCAAGAAAATAATCGAGCTGAGAGTCTAAAACAAGCGATGATGATGACTTACGATGAGTGGGGCCCTGAAGGAAAAGGACGAACAAATATAGAAAACCATGAATCGGCCATGTTAGGGGTTTTATCCGCAAAAAAATATGAGCTACAGCGATCAGTCGAGTTACTTAATAACCCGGCTGATAATTAATGTTTAATATTGGCTGAACAGTAAAAGTTACTGAATTTAAGCTTAAAACTTGGTCATATAACCTTCTTTTTTAGTTGTTTGTCATCATTTTTTTGCTTATCACAGCTGGTTTATATACTATCTCGGTACGACTAAAGTTTTGATTTATTTTAGTTGTGGATGGCGAAAGGGAACTAAAAGATTTTATGGATAAAAGCCGAGCAATACTGCCATATCCCCACTATTAATTTTGTATCTCTTTATAATTTCGCCATTCTTGCGTGTTTTCTGCTTTGAGGTTTCAAAGTGGTTGTTAATTAAATTAAGAAGTACATAAGATAAATCAGATGAATATACTAGAAAGTTTACTGCGCGGTTTTGATACAAACGTTGTTAGTGGTGTTGTTTTAATTTTAATGCTTTTTGTTTTTGGCTTAGGTTTGTTTTATACCAAAAAAGCTAAACAAATTGAGTTTGTTCAGTTTGTTCCAACACTATTAACTACTATGGGTATTTTTGGTACTTTTTTAGGTATAGTTCTTGGTTTATTAGAATTTAACCAAAGTGACATAGAAGCCAGTATTCCCTTGTTGCTAGCTGGCTTGAAAACTGCATTTATTACAAGTTTAGCGGGTATATTTTTATCTTTAGTGTTTAAAACACTGTCTACGTTTTCATTTTTAAAACCTAAGCAACTAGAAGATAGCATTTCTCATGCAACACCTGAGGCGATATTAGGTGCTATGCAAGCGCAGGTTGCAGAAACAAAAGTTTTAAAAGAGGCGATTGTTGGTAATGAAGAATCAACACTGTTTGGGCAATTAAAAATATTACGTGGTGATATTAATGACAATGCAAAAACATCGATAAATATTGCCCAAGAACAAGCTGTAAAACAACAAGAGAACTTTGAGGCGTTTAGTGAAAAGCTATGGCTTAAACTACAAGACTTTGCAGATACTTTATCAAAGTCAGCTACAGAGCAAGTTATTGAAGCATTAAAACAGGTTATTAGTGATTTTAATAACAACTTAACAGAGCAGTTTGGTGATAACTTTAAACAATTAAATGAAGCGGTAATTAAATTAGTTGAATGGCAAGAAAACTATAAAGTTCAGCTTAAAGAAATGAGTGACCAATATGCTCATGGTGTTGCTTCTATTTCTGCTACTGAATCATCTGTTGCTCATATTAGTGAGCAAAGCCAAATAATTCCTCAATCTATGGGTGAATTAAAAGGCGTTATGGAAGTTAATCAGCATCAATTAGCTGAGCTTGAACGCCACCTAGAGGCCTTTAAAGATATGCGCGATAAAGCTGTTGAAGCCGTCCCGCAAATTCAAAAGCAAGTTGAAGCTACAGTAAGCGATATATCGGCTGCTGTAACAACAGCGAGTGACCATTATAAAACCCTTCTTACGCAATCAGACGATTACATAAAAACTCATGTTCAGACATCTAATGATTTATTAGACAAGTTTGCTCATGAAACAGAGAAAGGCATTAATAGTGTTGGTGAGCGTTTGATTGAAAGCTCAGACAAGATTGGTAAAGAAATTCAAACTGCAGGTAATGAGTTTACAGATAATACAGCTCGAACCAACGAAAGCTTAAAGACAACATCTGATCATTTACAGTCGCAAACTGAAGTAATTAAGCAGCATTTACAAGATACGGTGACTGACTTAAATAACAATATGCGCGACATGATTGAAAAACTAGTCGATGACGCTAAAGACATTACTTCAACTATGAAGCAGGCTAATCAAAACCTTGTGACAGATACAGAGCAGGTGCGTGACACTGTAGTTAAGTCTGCAGAAAAACTTCAGCAACGCCTTAATGAAGTGATTGATGACGCTGCGACACAGCAAATTAATCAAGCTAAACGTACCTTTGATGCAATGGAGAATGAGGTTAAAAAGCAGGTTGGTATGACTGGTGAAGCCGTAGACTCACAACTAAAACTTATTGATACTGCGATGCAGAAAGAAATAAACCGTGTAATGAATGAAATGGGTAAGGCACTTGCACAGGTAAGCGGTAAATTTGTTGATGATTACATTAAGTTAACTAAAGCGATGAATGAAGTTGTAAGTCAGCGAGTAATGTAATGGAAAAGATATTTGGCTCTCAAAACACCTCACAAGATAGTGGTGACCATTGGTTAACTGTATCAGATTTGATGGCTGGTCTAATGGTTGTATTCTTGTTTATAGCTATTGTTTTTATGATGATAACTCAAAAAGAAAACGACAAGATTAAAGATGTTGCTGTTGCTTACCAACAAAACCAAGTTGCTATATATGAAGCGCTAGAAAGCGAATTTGAAAGAGACCTTGATAAGTGGGGAGCAACAATAGACAAAGAAACGTTAGCGTTCAATTTTCAATCTCCAGATGTATTATTTGCTAATAATGAAACTAGATTAAGTGACGCATATAAAGAAATATTAAACGACTTCTTCCCCCGTTATATCAACGTGCTTGCCCCGTTTAGAGACTCTTTAGATGAAATTCGTATTGAGGGTCATACTTCAAGTGTTGGTTTAAGAGGTTCTACAGAGGCGCAAGCATACTTTTATAATATGCGATTATCTCAAGGACGAACACGTTCTGTATTAGAGTATGGTTATGCACTTATGCCTAATGAGTCTGATTGGATTAAAGCTAATATTGCTGCAGTTGGTTTTTCATCCTCACGCTTGATTAAAGAGAATGGTGTGGAAGATGCTGCAAGGTCAAGGCGTGTATCATTTAGGGCTATTACTAATGCTGACATTCAAATAAAACGGATACTGGAGGCGCAGTAATGAAGCTAACAGTTGATTTTAGTGCGTTACACAGAGCGGTTGCACCCCTAGGGCAAATAGTAACAGACTTTTCAATTACCAGTGATGCTTCTGAACTCGGAAGCATTAGCAGTCATCTTAATCAAGGGATGATTTTAGGTAAAGATGTACAGTTAGATGAAATTGATGGGTCAAACGGTGTACTAAACTATGATGGCCATCAGGTTATGCTTTATATACCTGACCAAGGCGATGATATTGAAGCCGTGTTGTCTAATGGTAAATTGGGACGACGTATCCATGTGGCAGAGTGTTCTACTCTTGAGTTGATGCGAGAAACAGGCCGGTTTAAACGCTATGATGTTATTAATCGGGTTGATGGCTTTTTCCCTGTATTTGGCTCAAGCTACAGAGGTGGCCCTAATACAGAGGGAGAGGCTGATTTAGGTGTATGTAAAAACTGCTTAAAAATACTTAATTACAAGGGGTACTCTACTCAAGGTCCTCAAGTTAAAAACCAAGTATTTAATAGTTTTTCGTTTGAACAATTTTTTGAAGTTTATAGCTCCTACTTTAAAAGTTTACCTGTTAACAGTAAAAAACACACAAGTGGTTATACGCCAGATTGGTCATCAATTTCAGCTAAGTTAAGAAGCGATTTAAATTACACATGTGAGCAATGCGGCGTTGACCTTAAATCTGAAAAAAGGCTCTTACATACTCATCATATCAATGGGAATAAAGCAGATAATGAACGAGATAATTTGAGAGTACTTTGTGCAGATTGCCATAAAAAGCAACCACATCATGACCACATATATGTAAGCAACTCAGATATTCTTAAAATAAACCAGCTAAGACGTGAGCAACATAAGTTTGACGTGTTTAATTACAATAATCTGCGAGAGTGCGCGGATACAGCATTAGATGGCCTTTTACAAAAATGTGAGTCGTCTAGGTTACCAGGTGCTGAGCTAGGGATTGTTATTCAAGATAAAGAAACATTTGTTTCAATTGATCTTTGCTGGCCAAGGCGTAAAGTAGCGGTGCTTATTAATATGAGTAATTCTAATATATTAAGAAGACATGGTTGGACTGTATTTACTGCATTCGACGCCTTAAATAACTTTGAGAATTTTCAGCGTCAAATTAGATAAGAAATTTTAATTTTAAAGGATTAATTTATATGCATTCTAAAGCAAGCTTCGTTTTTTGGCTTACATTAGCACTTTATTTGGTAACACTATTTACTGTTACTTATGTAGGGGTTTATCTAACCTATATAGCTCTACCACTTTTGGTCATTTCAGGCCTAATCATGAAGTGCACAAAACCAAAACCTGAGGTACAGAAATTTTATGATGATAGTAAATCTGCAGCTACTCAGGCGCTACTAGGCACAAGTAATTTTTTAGGTAGTGTTAATGAAGGTCTAAATGAATTTAATAGAAACTTAGAAATTAAAAATAAAGTCCACGAGCTAGTCACAGAGCGAACGAAGGCCTATAAAGCTAAGATACAATCGTTGAAAATAGAAAAAATACACTTTGAAATGAAGTTAAACCAGGCAGAGCTAGGCTCAGAAAAACGCAATCTACAAGATAAAATAGAGCGTATTGATAGGGAAATCCAATCCTCTTTTTATATTTTACGTAAAATCGAAGTAACCTATTGAATCAAAATAGGAGCCCGGCTATGGTTAATACAGCAATGAAAATAAATTAAAAACGAGTTATTCTACAGGCTCGTTATGCCTATTCTCAACATTGAGTAAAACTCATGAAAAAGTCACAACTTGTATTTCTCATTGTATGCTTGGCAGGGCTTCTACCCCAATCAGCTCAAGCAGACCCACCATATAATTTAGCTTGCTTTCTGTTTGATTCTGATGAGAAGAAAGAACAGTTTTCATCCCTCTGGGGCTCCGAGGATAAAAACCAAAGGTTTGAAGCTCTATTGAACATTACCAATGATAAAATTCTATCTGGAATTTCATATAGCGCTTTATTCACCTATGATTTTCATAAAACAGAATCAAATCAGCGCGATCTATTTTGTACAACTATAACAAACAATCTTGGATATTATTATGAATTCAAATGGGACGAATATATAAATATTATTGAAAGCATATCCAAAAAATCTAAGACAAGCATTTATTTTAGCGATTGTGATCACTACGGCGACTGTAGTTATTATATTTCATCCCCAATCAATAGTATTCAAAAACACAATAATACTGACGACTTTCCAGACAATATAAAAAATTCATTCAAAGTACTGGATCAACCATGAAAAACAAAGCAATCTGCATTATAATTTTGCGTTAGTTTCATTTAACTTACATAGTGACGATGAACGAACAACAAACTAAATAAAGTTGTTTTAAATGCTGTGGATGAGTGCGGTAAATATGCAATGCCTTCTGCCGCCAACATTAGCAATGAACTCATGAAAATTGAAAGCATGAAAAAGCTGCCCGAAGAAGAACTCATTAAAATAAACGATGACAACTACATGTCATTCTATAAAATATGCCTAGAAGTCGTTGGCCTAAAAATTCATTCTACATTGCAAGCGGTCAGCTTAGTTCAATAGGGATAACAAGAGCGTGGTGTTCGTCGCTTCGCGCCTCCTACTGTCAAGTTAAACGCACTGATCCTTGCCTAGCTTTTTAAGCCATAATTGCTTTCACTCGAACTAGATCGAGTTAATATATAGGGTGAAGCAAGTAATGTCTTCGGTTATCTTGCAGATACTCTTTGGTTATTACTATTTCTAATTAGCCAGCAATTATGAATTACTAATAATTGCTGCAGGGGCGAGTGCAAAAATGGTAGTAGAGCCGCACGATAAAACAGCAGACCTCGAATTAAAAAAGCCTTAAGTGGTGATCACTCAACCTCAAGCCTCTGATATTTTTAACATACCAGCATTGATACGTAATTAAGCACCAGCTCTTTGTGGAAAATAACTATTATTATATAGCTTAAAGGGTTGTTAGTTATTGCTTTCAGAGTCTGAATACATTTTTCAGTGAGATAACCCTATGAATGTATATTAAGATGATGAAAGAGAAGCACCAGCCGGTTGGTTACGAGCCTATTGGCCTGACGAAGTGATTGCATTTTTGAAGAGCGGCAAAGTAAAACAGCTCAGCCTTGATCATGATTTAGGAAATGATAATAAAGGCACTGGCTATGACGTTTTACTTTGGATTGAGCGGGCAGTGTTTATTGATGGTTTTGTACCACCGACAATAGCCGTTCATTCAGCCAATAGCTCAGCACGAATTAAAATGGAATGCGCAATTGCACAAATTAATTTACTGGCTAGGCATCAATGCTTGATGACACTACAAATGAGTCAAGCTCTAAAGTAGTCGCCACTAAGCCAAAAGCATCTGATATTTTTGATATCCCTGCTTTTATAAGAAATCAATCTGCACCACCTATTAAAAGCTCTTTATAGGTTTTGTAAGCAAAGAAAAAGTTGTATTGCAATATGTAAGCTTTACTCTAATATTTGCAAAGGGCGGCTCTTTTTAAGCTTTTGGGTTTGCTGAACTATATTACCCCAGATAGTGGAATAAGCACTTATTGTGCTTTTGACTTTGGCGATGAAATTATTTGAATAATCTAATTTTAAAAATGATTTTTTAGTCGTTTTGTTTTTTAACTTAGCCTGTATTTTTACTTCTTTAAGTATTTCCTTCTCAAATAGGGAAAAGTTTTTATAAAGTGCTTTAATATCAGTGTTATATATTTTATTCGAGTGGTCATAATGTTTACTCATCGGATCGTGATCTGAAACAGAGTGATGAAGCATTTTTTTAGACTCAATTTCAGCAATTGTTGATGACCCAATTTTTTTAGTTAGCACTTCTTTCATATGTGATTTTAAGAAGCTGCGAAGTAGTGTTGGAAATGCTCCGGCTGAGCCTTTTATATTTATGTTATCTCGCGGGGCCGCTACCATGTCTTTTGGCGCATGATATTTAAGAGTTCGGTTTAAACTCTCTTTACTAATGGGTTTTGAGTTGTCTTTAACCTTGCAAAATAAGTAGGTGCGGTTTATGTCTGGGTTTAATTTTAACTCTTGTTGTATTGCTTTTTTCATCTCGGGTGTGAGTTGTATTTTAAACTCTTTTTGGTTTTTCATAGCACCGCGAGTGGTATGAGTTGTTTCAGGAAACGTTAAAAATTTAGGATTATTTAAATCATCTATATACGATAGACGAAGGTTGCAAATATTTATGGGTCTTAGCCCAGTAAACATCATCAGTAGTACCGCATTTATTAATGTATTATTTTTAGCTGTTTTTAGGTTTATGTATAGCTGAGAAATTAGAGATATATCAGTATATGCCTTACAAGGAATAGGCTTCGCCGTTCGAGAAGATATATAATTTTTATCTACTTCTAGGAATGGATTAGTGCCATTATTATATTTATTTTTTGCGAACACCCACAGCTTTCTCATTTGCTCGAATAGCTTAGCCACATGCGGACCACTTTTTTCTGTTAGTAGTTGGTCAAGCGTGGTTTCTATTATCTCAGGCGTAATAGTTTGAAATAAGGTATTTTTACCAAAGGCATTTTGAATTGCATTAAGGTAAGAGCTGTAAGTTGTTACTGTGGTTTCAGCTAACTTGCTAGGGCTATGTTTATTTATTGCCTGTAAGTTTTCTATTTGTTTACATACTACAAATTCGAATGTGTAATCAGAAGTGTTATTTTTGTATATTTCGGTCGCTCTTAATTTCGCTGCCGAAAAACTCATAACATTAGAGTCACCAATCTTTGTGTTTTTTATGCCATGTTCTTTTTTAAAATGAGTAAAAAATTTAATAATGCCATCATGCTGGAATACAATTCTTATTTGATCTTTAAGCTGATACTTTGAAAGTCTTCTTCCTTTTTCTTGCGCCAATATAATAGTCGCAAGACTGGCTAGCTCTTCCATTGACTCGTCATTGTACGGTGGCTTAAATGCATTAAATTCAGCCATGCAAAGGTCACGACTTTTAATCGTGACCTCACATGGTTTTACTGAATTTAATACTGATGTTGCCATTAATATAAAAACCTTAAAAAAGTTAAAATCATCAAATAATTGATGAGGTATCGCTCTAATAAGGCAATGATATGAAATTAATTTTTTTAACAAAAACTTTGGTAAGTCCAAATTAAACTTTTTTTAATTATTTTTTGCTTTGGCTTGGTCACTTAAATATCTCTCAACGACAGCTCTTCCTTCTTCGGTTAAGATCAAATCTTTTGCTACTCTGCCCGTATCACCAAGTGGCTGATTAATGAAGTTTACATAACTGCCTTTGTGAACTAAATGAGCTTTAATTCTATCTCTCAAGGCTTTTTTATCGTTATTTTCTTTTAGGTTTTTAGCTTGTTTACTTTGCATACCTGTAAGTCTGAGTTGTTGGCTTTCGAGTTCTTTCGCTCTTTTTAAAATACTGGCTTCATGAATTTTGAATACATTAAATTTGAGCTTTGTTGAAGTGCCAAATAGCTCTTCAGATTTATCATAATTCAAGCCGTTTGGATCGTCCTCTTTTCTGAGGTGATGCAGCGCGAGTCTGGTGAGTTCCTCTGCGTGTTTAAAATGATAGCCGTTGGCAACCATAATCGCTTTTGCGTTGGATTTAAAAAAGCTTCGGCACATTGTGCAAAATGCTCCCGCAGATCCTTTCATAACAATGTTTCTTTTATCTCCTTTTACTGCATCAACAGGGGAGTAATCTTTGATGATTTTGTCCAGCGACCTTTTAGCAAATGGTTTGTTAAGATCGCGAGGCTGAAGAAATATATGATCAGGGTTACAGTTGGGTAATGCATTTTCCATCCAGGCTCTCTGCTCTAAAATAATGGCGCGCATGGCCTTGGTTAATGGCAGCTTATATTCTTTTTGGTTTTTCATTTCTCCACGAACTGCGTATTCCGGTGATGGTGAACACCGATTCCGGTTTTATCGTGAACACTTAAATTCCACGCATTGGGTTCATGACATTTTTAACCTAAGTGTTCACGATGGTCAATTTTAGATTGAATTTTTCTCATAGACTCCCCCTTTAATTTTATCCGATGAGCATTGTGCATTAGTCGATCTAAAATGGCATCGGCTAAGGTATTATCGCCGATGGATTGATGCCATTCTTCGGTGGGTAATTGACTGATGATGGCGGTTGATGAACTGCCGTGCCTATCATCCATGATCTCCATTAAGTCATTTCGTTGTGCCGCTTTAAGTGGCTCAAGCCCCCAATCATCTAAAACGAGTAAGTCGATCTTAGCGAGTGACTGTAACATTCGACTGTAAGTGCCATCTGCTTTGGCTTGTGTCAGCGCAAGCATCAACCTTGAGAGTCGGTAATATTTAACGCTGTAGCCTTTCATGCATCCTGTATGCGCAAGCGCACAAGTGATATAGGTTTTACCGCTACCGCAAGGGCCTGTGATCAGTAAGTTTTGTGATTTATTCAGCCAATCACATTGCAGTAGCGATGCCATCATCGATTGATTGAGACCTCGCGGGTGATGATAATCTATGTCTCTGGCGTTAGCGGCTAATTTAAGTTTTGCCGCTTTAAGTAAGCGTTGTTGTTTTCGGCTCTCTCGGTCTTGGGCTTCACTGTCTGCTAGCAGTTGTAGTCGCTCATCGAAGGACAACCCTTCATAAGTACTTGGTTGTTCCATTTGGCTCACTAAGGCGTTGGCCATACCACTGAGTTTGAGTTGACGAAGCTGAGTTATCGTTTGTTCTAACATAGAATTTCCTTACCTTAATGGAAGCTTTTAGGACCACGGATATTTTCATGGGATTGTGGCAATAACGTCGACGGCTCTTCTTGCGTTCGCGGCAATTTATCTTGGTTGCTACTGAGTATGTCTTTGATATGTTTTAACCGATATAAACTGTATTGATTGGCTATCGCACAGGCGTTATTGAGCCGATCGGCGGGATAGCTTCTTGATAGGTTGAGTAAGCCTAAGCACACACGATACGCTTGTTCTTCATGTTGTTTCTGTGCCAATTGTGCTTTCACCCAGAGCAAAACGTCATCTCCAATATCTTTCGCCCAATTCATTAAACGCCCTGGTGACCATTTATGATGCTTCTCATGCTTTACAGGCATGTGCTCGGATGTGGTGGTCATGCCCGGATGATATTTTCTCGGGTGACTGGTGATGCGTTTATGCTTGAAATAAGCCTCAATCAAGTTGTCTTTGGCATGAAGTTCAAGCTTTTCACCCACCAAGTGATGGGGTACCGAGTAAAGATGGTTATCATACTGAACGTGATAATCAATATTCACTTTGACGTGTTTAATATCCGTGAATTGATAAGCTAGTTTGGGCATGGGCGCGAGGGCGGGTTTGTCGATTGACTCGAACCATGATTGTCGTGTCCCACTCAGTTGCTTAAAGGGCTTATTATTGACCTCAAGCAGTAAGGCTTTGATGCAATGGTTTAGCTCAGCTAATGAGAAAAAGGTTTGGTGTCGTAACTTGGCGAGTATCCAGCGTTCAATGATTTGCACGCCCACTTCGGCCTTGGCTTTATCTTGTGGTTTTCTGGGACGAGCAGGCACAATCACGGTGCCATAATGCGCGGCCAATTGCTGATAACTCGGGTTAACATCAGGGTCGTAGCGACACGCTTTACTGACACCACTGCGTAAATTATCGGGGATAACCATGTCAGGTATACCGCCGATAAATTCAAATGCTCGCACGTGACTGCCGATCCAGTCGGGTAGACTTTGGCTCCAGGTTGCTTCACAAAATGTATAATTTGATGCGCCCATCACCGCCACGAATATCTGGGCGAACTTCACTTCACCCGTCGCATTACAAACAATGGGCATCGTTTGACCCGCATAATCGACAAAGAGTTTTTCTCCTGCTTTATGCACTTGTCGCATCGAACGTTTTTGCTTTTTAAGCCAGGTCATATAGCGATCGCAGAACTGAGAATAGCTGTAACAACGATTCGGATATTGCTGAGTATATTCTTCCCAGAGTAAGTTCTTGGTGACGCCTTTGCCCGTTAATTCTTTTCGAATGGCTGGCCAATCTGGCACTTCAAATCGCTGGGATGGCCGAGTGTCGGCGCGAGGATAGAACTGACTAGCAAGCACAGAATCATCAAGCTCGTCGGGCAGTGGCCAACTTAACGATAAAGCTCTGGCTTTAGTGAGTAGTTTTTGAATACCACCGACACTGATCTTAGTGCTGGCACTTATTTTTCTGACACTGAGTTGGGCAGCAAAATGTAGCCTCAACACTTCTCGAATTTTACGCATTGTGATCCTCTTAGTCGCCATATCCCTTCCTCAGTAATACAAAAAGGAAATAGCTTAACAAAGTAATTAATAATCAATGCGTTGAAATTGTACTGGTTTGGTGTGAACACCGATTCCGGAAAATCAGTCAAAAGTGTTCACGATAAAACCGGAATGAGCGTTCACGCTAAAACCAGAACGGGTGTTCACGATGGGCCGGAATCACTGTTCACGATGCTCCGGAATATGCA
>NZ_AUTH01000040.1:0-3200 GCF_000497975.1 Pseudoalteromonas sp. TB41
TGACGAGCGGCGGACGGGTGAGTAATGCTTGGGAACATGCCTTGAGGTGGGGGACAACAGTTGGAAACGACTGCTAATACCGCATAATGTCTACGGACCAAAGGGGGCTTCGGCTCTCGCCTTTAGATTGGCCCAAGTGGGATTAGCTAGTTGGTGAGGTAATGGCTCACCAAGGCGACGATCCCTAGCTGGTTTGAGAGGATGATCAGCCACACTGGGACTGAGACACGGCCCAGACTCCTACGGGAGGCAGCAGTGGGGAATATTGCACAATGGGCGCAAGCCTGATGCAGCCATGCCGCGTGTGTGAAGAAGGCCTTCGGGTTGTAAAGCACTTTCAGTCAGGAGGAAAGGTTAGTAGTTAATACCTGCTAGCTGTGACGTTACTGACAGAAGAAGCACCGGCTAACTCCGTGCCAGCAGCCGCGGTAATACGGAGGGTGCGAGCGTTAATCGGAATTACTGGGCGTAAAGCGTACGCAGGCGGTTTGTTAAGCGAGATGTGAAAGCCCCGGGCTCAACCTGGGAACTGCATTTCGAACTGGCAAACTAGAGTGTGATAGAGGGTGGTAGAATTTCAGGTGTAGCGGTGAAATGCGTAGAGATCTGAAGGAATACCGATGGCGAAGGCAGCCACCTGGGTCAACACTGACGCTCATGTACGAAAGCGTGGGGAGCAAACAGGATTAGATACCCTGGTAGTCCACGCCGTAAACGATGTCTACTAGAAGCTCGGAACCTCGGTTCTGTTTTTCAAAGCTAACGCATTAAGTAGACCGCCTGGGGAGTACGGCCGCAAGGTTAAAACTCAAATGAATTGACGGGGGCCCGCACAAGCGGTGGAGCATGTGGTTTAATTCGATGCAACGCGAAGAACCTTACCTACACTTGACATACAGAGAACTTACCAGAGATGGTTTGGTGCCTTCGGGAGCTCTGATACAGGTGCTGCATGGCTGTCGTCAGCTCGTGTTGTGAGATGTTGGGTTAAGTCCCGCAACGAGCGCAACCCCTATCCTTAGTTGCTAGCAGGTAATGCTGAGAACTCTAAGGAGACTGCCGGTGATAAACCGGAGGAAGGTGGGGACGACGTCAAGTCATCATGGCCCTTACGTGTAGGGCTACACACGTGCTACAATGGCGCATACAGAGTGCTGCGAACTCGCGAGAGTAAGCGAATCACTTAAAGTGCGTCGTAGTCCGGATTGGAGTCTGCAACTCGACTCCATGAAGTCGGAATCGCTAGTAATCGCGTATCAGAATGACGCGGTGAATACGTTCCCGGGCCTTGTACACACCGCCCGTCACACCATGGGAGTGGGTTGCTCCAGAAGTAGATAGTCTAACCCTCGGGAGGACGTTTACCACGGAGTGATTCATGACTGGGGTGAAGTCGTAACAAGGTAGCCCTAGGGGAACCTGGGGCTGGATCACCTCCTTATACGATTTAGAACTTATTTGTTCGTAGTGTCCACACAGATGATTGTTAGTTAGCTAAGCCACTGGCTTAACTAATTAATATGCTCTTTAAAAATTTGGAAAAGCTGATAATAAAATTCGTATGAATACAGTGTATTTGTACAGAGTTTTCAAAAGTAAAAAAGAATGATAGCAGTATCATTCAGTGCCATTTAATGAACGTTTACGTTTATTGATTGGTATCTACTTTAGTATTCAATATTAACTTCTGGCGAAGTTAAACTGTCACACAACAAAGACCCGTTTGGGTTGTATGGTTAAGTGACTAAGCGTACACGGTGGATGCCTTGGCAGTTGGAGGCGATGAAGGACGTATTAACTTGCGATAAGCCTAGTCAAGCTAGTAAAAAGCACTTGAGACTAGGATTTCCGAATGGGGAAACCCACCTGCTTGCAGGTATCGTTAACTGAATACATAGGTTAACGAGGCGAACGCGGAGAACTGAAACATCTAAGTACCCGTAGGAAAAGAAATCAACCGAGATTCCGATAGTAGCGGCGAGCGAAATCGGAACAGCCCTTAAGCTTATTATGTGTTAATGGAAGGCTCTGGAAAGTGCCACGATACAGGGTGATAGTCCCGTACATGAAAACGCATTTTAAGTGAAATCGAGTAGGTCGGAGCACGTGAAACTTTGACTGAATATAGGTGGACCATCATCTAAGGCTAAATACTCCCAACTGACCGATAGTGAACCAGTACCGTGAGGGAAAGGCGAAAAGAACCCCTGTGAGGGGAGTGAAATAGAACCTGAAACCGTGTACGTACAAGCAGTAGGAGCCCACTTGTTGGGTGACTGCGTACCTTTTGTATAATGGGTCAGCGACTTATATTTTGTAGCGAGGTTAACCGATTAGGGTAGCCGTAGGGAAACCGAGTCTTAACTGGGCGAATAGTTGCAAGGTATAGACCCGAAACCCGGTGATCTAGCCATGGGCAGGTTGAAGGTTGAGTAACATCAACTGGAGGACCGAACCCACTAACGTTGAAAAGTTAGGGGATGACCTGTGGTTAGGAGTGAAAGGCTAATCAAACCGGGAGATAGCTGGTTCTCCCCGAAATCTATTTAGGTAGAGCCTCGGACGAATACTTACGGGGGTAGAGCACTGTTAAGGCTAGGGGGTCATCCCGACTTACCAACCCTTTGCAAACTCCGAATACCGTAAAGTAATATCCGGGAGACACACGGCGGGTGCTAACGTCCGTCGTGAAGAGGGAAACAACCCAGACCGCCAGCTAAGGTCCCAAAGTCATAGTTAAGTGGGAAACGATGTGGAAAGGCCCAGACAGCCAGGAGGTTGGCTTAGAAGCAGCCATCCTTTAAAGAAAGCGTAATAGCTCACTGGTCGAGTCGGTCTGCGCGGAAGATGTAACGGGGCTAAACTATGCACCGAAGCTGCGGATTCAAAATTTATTTTGAGTGGTAGGGGAGCGTTCTGTAAGCGGTTGAAGGTGTACCGGGAGGTATGCTGGACGTATCAGAAGTGCGAATGCTGACATGAGTAACGATAATGCGGGTGAAAAACCCGCACGCCGGAAGACCAAGGGTTCCTATCCCATGTTAATCAGGGTAGGGTAAGTCGACCCCTAAGGCGAGGCCGAAAGGCGTAGTCGATGGGAAACGGATTAATATTTCCGTACTTGGTATAATTGCGATGGGGGGACGGAGCAGGCTAAGCAAGCATGGCGATGGTAGTCCATGTGAAAGTGTGTAGGCTAG
>NZ_AUTH01000041.1:0-3201 GCF_000497975.1 Pseudoalteromonas sp. TB41
TGACGAGCGGCGGACGGGTGAGTAATGCTTGGGAACATGCCTTGAGGTGGGGGACAACAGTTGGAAACGACTGCTAATACCGCATAATGTCTACGGACCAAAGGGGGCTTCGGCTCTCGCCTTTAGATTGGCCCAAGTGGGATTAGCTAGTTGGTGAGGTAATGGCTCACCAAGGCGACGATCCCTAGCTGGTTTGAGAGGATGATCAGCCACACTGGGACTGAGACACGGCCCAGACTCCTACGGGAGGCAGCAGTGGGGAATATTGCACAATGGGCGCAAGCCTGATGCAGCCATGCCGCGTGTGTGAAGAAGGCCTTCGGGTTGTAAAGCACTTTCAGTCAGGAGGAAAGGTTAGTAGTTAATACCTGCTAGCTGTGACGTTACTGACAGAAGAAGCACCGGCTAACTCCGTGCCAGCAGCCGCGGTAATACGGAGGGTGCGAGCGTTAATCGGAATTACTGGGCGTAAAGCGTACGCAGGCGGTTTGTTAAGCGAGATGTGAAAGCCCCGGGCTCAACCTGGGAACTGCATTTCGAACTGGCAAACTAGAGTGTGATAGAGGGTGGTAGAATTTCAGGTGTAGCGGTGAAATGCGTAGAGATCTGAAGGAATACCGATGGCGAAGGCAGCCACCTGGGTCAACACTGACGCTCATGTACGAAAGCGTGGGGAGCAAACAGGATTAGATACCCTGGTAGTCCACGCCGTAAACGATGTCTACTAGAAGCTCGGAACCTCGGTTCTGTTTTTCAAAGCTAACGCATTAAGTAGACCGCCTGGGGAGT
Organism: Pseudoalteromonas sp. TB41; assembly: GCF_000497975.1. Lineage (NCBI taxonomy): Bacteria > Pseudomonadati > Pseudomonadota > Gammaproteobacteria > Alteromonadales > Pseudoalteromonadaceae > Pseudoalteromonas > Pseudoalteromonas sp. TB41. The sequence goes on from NZ_AUTH01000041.1 coordinate 790, forward strand.
ACGGCCGCAAGGTTAAAACTCAAATGAATTGACGGGGGCCCGCACAAGCGGTGGAGCATGTGGTTTAATTCGATGCAACGCGAAGAACCTTACCTACACTTGACATACAGAGAACTTACCAGAGATGGTTTGGTGCCTTCGGGAGCTCTGATACAGGTGCTGCATGGCTGTCGTCAGCTCGTGTTGTGAGATGTTGGGTTAAGTCCCGCAACGAGCGCAACCCCTATCCTTAGTTGCTAGCAGGTAATGCTGAGAACTCTAAGGAGACTGCCGGTGATAAACCGGAGGAAGGTGGGGACGACGTCAAGTCATCATGGCCCTTACGTGTAGGGCTACACACGTGCTACAATGGCGCATACAGAGTGCTGCGAACTCGCGAGAGTAAGCGAATCACTTAAAGTGCGTCGTAGTCCGGATTGGAGTCTGCAACTCGACTCCATGAAGTCGGAATCGCTAGTAATCGCGTATCAGAATGACGCGGTGAATACGTTCCCGGGCCTTGTACACACCGCCCGTCACACCATGGGAGTGGGTTGCTCCAGAAGTAGATAGTCTAACCCTCGGGAGGACGTTTACCACGGAGTGATTCATGACTGGGGTGAAGTCGTAACAAGGTAGCCCTAGGGGAACCTGGGGCTGGATCACCTCCTTATACGATTTAGAACTTATTTGTTCGTAGTGTCCACACAGATGATTGTTAGTTAGTTTGCTCTTTGAGTTTACTAATTAATATGCTCTTTAAAAATTTGGAAAAGCTGATAATAAAATTCGTATGAATAACAGTGTTATTTGTACAGAGTTTTCAAAAGTAAAAAGAATGATAGCAGTATCATTCAGTGCCATTTAATGAACGTTTACGTTTGTTGATTGGTATCTACTTTAGTATTCAATATTAACTTCTGGCGAAGTTAAACTGTCACACAACAAAGACCCGTTTGGGTTGTATGGTTAAGTGACTAAGCGTACACGGTGGATGCCTTGGCAGTTGGAGGCGATGAAGGACGTATTAACTTGCGATAAGCCTAGTCAAGCTAGTAAAAAGCACTTGAGACTAGGATTTCCGAATGGGGAAACCCACCTGCTTGCAGGTATCGTTAACTGAATACATAGGTTAACGAGGCGAACGCGGAGAACTGAAACATCTAAGTACCCGTAGGAAAAGAAATCAACCGAGATTCCGATAGTAGCGGCGAGCGAAATCGGAACAGCCCTTAAGCTTATTATGTGTTAATGGAAGGCTCTGGAAAGTGCCACGATACAGGGTGATAGTCCCGTACATGAAAACGCATTTTAAGTGAAATCGAGTAGGTCGGAGCACGTGAAACTTTGACTGAATATAGGTGGACCATCATCTAAGGCTAAATACTCCCAACTGACCGATAGTGAACCAGTACCGTGAGGGAAAGGCGAAAAGAACCCCTGTGAGGGGAGTGAAATAGAACCTGAAACCGTGTACGTACAAGCAGTAGGAGCCCACTTGTTGGGTGACTGCGTACCTTTTGTATAATGGGTCAGCGACTTATATTTTGTAGCGAGGTTAACCGATTAGGGTAGCCGTAGGGAAACCGAGTCTTAACTGGGCGAATAGTTGCAAGGTATAGACCCGAAACCCGGTGATCTAGCCATGGGCAGGTTGAAGGTTGAGTAACATCAACTGGAGGACCGAACCCACTAACGTTGAAAAGTTAGGGGATGACCTGTGGTTAGGAGTGAAAGGCTAATCAAACCGGGAGATAGCTGGTTCTCCCCGAAATCTATTTAGGTAGAGCCTCGGACGAATACTTACGGGGGTAGAGCACTGTTAAGGCTAGGGGGTCATCCCGACTTACCAACCCTTTGCAAACTCCGAATACCGTAAAGTAATATCCGGGAGACACACGGCGGGTGCTAACGTCCGTCGTGAAGAGGGAAACAACCCAGACCGCCAGCTAAGGTCCCAAAGTCATAGTTAAGTGGGAAACGATGTGGAAAGGCCCAGACAGCCAGGAGGTTGGCTTAGAAGCAGCCATCCTTTAAAGAAAGCGTAATAGCTCACTGGTCGAGTCGGTCTGCGCGGAAGATGTAACGGGGCTAAACTATGCACCGAAGCTGCGGATTCAAAATTTATTTTGAGTGGTAGGGGAGCGTTCTGTAAGCGGTTGAAGGTGTACCGGGAGGTATGCTGGACGTATCAGAAGTGCGAATGCTGACATGAGTAACGATAATGCGGGTGAAAAACCCGCACGCCGGAAGACCAAGGGTTCCTATCCCATGTTAATCAGGGTAGGGTAAGTCGACCCCTAAGGCGAGGCCGAAAGGCGTAGTCGATGGGAAACGGATTAATATTTCCGTACTTGGTATAATTGCGATGGGGGGACGGAGCAGGCTAAGCAAGCATGGCGATGGTAGTCCATGTGAAAGTGTGTAGGCTAG